>DATGYF010000739.1:0-5659 GCA_035298145.1 Terriglobales bacterium
GTCGGCATGCGGCTGCCGCTGATTGCGTTTGTGGTGGCGAAGAAGACACATGCTCCCCACGCCGTCGGATTATTTGAAAACGGCGTCATACGCAGCACACCCTCCCCGGAGCTGATTTTCACCATGGCCGACCCGGCCAACCTCAAGAATGCAACCCAGTGTCTGGATATGCTTGGAGTAATGAGCCTGCTGCAATCCGGACGTGTGCACATGGGATTTCTGGGGGCCGCTGAAGTGGACCGCTTCGGCAACCTGAACTCGACCGAGGTGCGCGGGGCCAAAGGATTGACGCGACTGCCGGGGTCGGGCGGAGCTTGCGATATCGCGTCTCTGGCCCAGCGCTTCGTGGTGCTGCTGGAGCACAGCAAAGAGCGACTGCCGGAGCGGGTTTCGTATGTCACCAGCCCCGGCAACGGGGACGGCCGCGGTTGGCGGGAGGGGGTGGGCTTGCCTCGCGGCGGCCCCTCGGCCGTGATTACCGGCAAAGCGGTGCTGCGCTTCGGCGAGGACGGCGAAGCTTATTTGTCGTCCACCCATGCGGGAGTGGAAGTGGAAGATGTGTTGCGTAACACGGGATGGCGTCTGCGGGTCGCGGACGAGGTAAAGACCACGCCGGCGCCGAGCGCGGAAGAACTCAAGGCGATCCGCGAATACGACAAAGACGGTTTCTGGACAAAGTAGAAATTAACATGGCAACCGAAACGCTCGCGCAAACCCGCATCGCGCTCAACTTCCAGCCGCCCGCAGCGCATCTCACGCTGCAGCATCCGCCGCTCAACGTGATAGACGTTCCGATGATGGATGAACTGGCGCAGGCGCTGGCTAAGATTGAGGGGCGGGACGAGGTATCCACGGTCATATTGAGCGGCGCGGGGAAGGCCTTCTCGGTGGGTGTGGATGTGGCCGCGCATACTCCGGACAAAGTGGAAGGAATGCTGGTCAAGTTTCACACTGTGGTCCGCGCATTGGTCAACAGTAAAAAGGTGACGATCGCAGCCGTGCATGGTCATTGCCTGGGCGGCGGAGCGGAGCTGGCCATGGTCTGTGACCTGGTGTACACGACCGACACCGCATCGTGGGGATTTCCTGAAATCAAATTGGGATGCTATCCGCCGGTGGCGGCCACTGCGCTGGCGGCCTTGGTCGGACAAAAGCAAGCGGCGGATCTGATCCTTACCGGGCGCAGCATTACGGGCACGGAAGCGGCGCGCATCGATCTGGCCAACCGCGCTGTCGGCGATGTCGAAGAGGCAGTGCTGGAGGCGGTTGAGCAACTTTCTAAGCTGAGCCCGTCCGTGCTGGCGATTGCCAAGAAGGCAAACTACGCCTGGGACTCGATGCACTTCGACAAAGGGCTGGCGCGGGCGGAGAAGATTTATCTCGAGGAGTTGTTGAAGACGGAAGATGTTCACGAGGGTATCAGCGCCTTCCTCGAAAAGCGTGCGCCGGTTTGGAAGGGGAAATAGAGCACGCTATGTCCAAGCTCCTGACCATGCGCGAGGCCATTGCCGACCTGGTGCCGGACGGCGCTTCCGTCGCGCTCGGTCTGCAGATGGAGCAGATGATACCCTTTGCCGCGGGGCATGAGATCATCCGACAGAATAAGCGCGGTCTTACTCTGATTGGGCCGATCTCCGACATTCTTTTCGATCAGATGATTGCGGCAGGTTGTGTGGAGCGGGTCATCGCCGCTTGGGTCGGGAATGTGATGATGGGTTCGGCTTACAACTTTCGCCGAGCGGTGGAGCAAGGCAGGGTGAAAGTAGTCAACCTGAGCAACTTCGCAGTCGCTCTGGCCCTGCAAGCGGCGGCGATGGGCGTGCCTTTTCTGCCTACGCTAACGGCTTTGGGAAGCGATCTGGCCCGCAACAACGATTTCTTTGCTGAGATTGAATCGCCGTTCGTGGAAGCAGACTCAGGCGAGTCTGCGACTCGCCGGAACAGCCGAGGGCGGCTGTCCCCACGTGGGCAAGAGAAGCTGCATGCGGTTCGAGCGCTGGCCCCCGAGGTCGCTATTGTCCATCTGCAGCGTGCGGACCGTGACGGCAATGCGCATTGCTGGGGCAACTTCGGAATAATGATCGAAGCAGTCCGCGCGGCCAGACGGGTGATTGTGGTTGCGGAAGAGATTGTGGATGCCGAGGTGATTGCGAGCGATCCGAATCGCACCGTCATTCCCGGATTTCTGGTCAGCGCAGTGGTCGAGTGCCGTTATGGAGCGCATCCCTCGCCGGTGCAGGGATGCTACGGGCGCGACAACACTTTCTTCCGCCAATATCATGAGCAGACGAAAACTCAGGCGGACAGCGACGCCTGGCTGCAGCGCTGGGTACACGGGGTTGCCGACCGTCAGGCGTACATGAACCAGTTGGGCGGATGCCGTGTAGAAGATTTGGGCGTGAAGCAGCACGCGTATGCGGCGCAGGCGGATTTTGGGTACTGAGAGCGCTTCTAACTCCTGGCTTGTGGCCAGAGCAAAGAAGCCCCAGAGGCGGCGTTTGAAGCTAGGAGCAGCAGCTAGAAGCCAGGAGCGAATCTTGATGGACTTCGAAATCAGCGCCGGTCAAGTGAAGGCCCTGCTCAAGCAAGGCGGCAAACTCACTCTACTGGATGTCCGCGAACCGTGGGAGCTGGAGAAAGCCCACCTCGACGGCAGCAAGAACATTCCCATGGGCGACATCCCAACCCGCGCCAACCAGGAGCTCGATCCTGATGAACATATTGTCGTAGTTTGCCATCACGGGGTGCGTTCGTTGAGCGTCACCAACTGGCTGCGGCAGCAGGGATTCGAGAAGGTGCAGTCCATGCGCGGCGGGATTGACGGCTGGGCCCGCACGGTGGACCCAAAGATGCCGCTGTATTGATAAAGAGCTACTGGCTTCTAGCTCCTAGCCGCTAGCTAAGCAAGTGTTTTCGAACTTCGCTAGAAGCCAGGAGCTAGAAGCTAGAAGCGGTTTTTCCATGAAAAAGCAACTCATCGAACTTCGCGTTAACGGTCGCAGGCACGAACTTGCGCTCGAGCCCAGCACGCTCCTGCTGGACGCTTTGCGCCTGGACTTGCAGCTTACCGGCTCTAAACGCGGTTGCGAGGACTCTTCGTGCGGATCCTGTACCGTGCAGGTGGACGGCATTCCCATGCTTTCCTGCACCATACTCGCGGCCAGTTGCGAAGGGCAGGAGATCACGACCATCGAAGGCGTGAGCGAACACGGCAGCCTGGCCGCCATTCAGAAGGCTTATGGCGACTGGGGCGGAGCGCAATGTGGATTCTGTACTCCGGGCTTCATCATGACCGTAAAGCATCTGCTGGCGGTAAACCCCGAGCCGACTGACGAAGAGATCCGCAGCGCGCTGAGCGGGAACCTGTGCCGGTGCACCGGCTACAACCAGATGTACCAGGCCATCAAGGCGGCGATTGTGGCTGAGCAGAAGGGAGTGGAGTCGTTATCCTCACCCGTCCGATAGGCGGGCGGGACGCCCGCCCGACAGACGGCGAGACGCCGGCGCTACAATGACTGACTTTTCAATTATCGGGAAACGCATCGCGATGGTCGATGCCGCTGGGAAGACCACCGGCGCCGGCAAGTACACCGACGATCTGTGTGTCCCGGGCATGCTGGTGGGGAGGATTTTGCACTCGCCCTATCCTCATGCGCAGATCAAGAGCATCGACACCAGCCGCGCCGAGAAGCTGGAAGGAGTGGTTGCCGTCGCCATCGGCAAGGACGCGCCCAACACCTACGGAATTCTTCCCGTCGGGCACGATGAACACGCGCTGGCTCTCGACAAAGTCCGCTACGTGGGCGACAACGTAGCCTGCGTCGCCGCGGTGGATGAAGCCACCGCCGATCGCGCCCTGGAGTTGATCGAGGTCGAATACGAAGTCCTGCCGGCTTATTTCGATCCGGAAGAATCGATGAGGGCGGAGACCGACCTCATCCACGACAACAAGCCGCACAACCTGGAGAAGGATTATCACCATGTGTTTGGCGATCCAGAGAAGGGTTTTGCGGATGCCGATTGTGTTGCTGAGGCGCGTTTCATCGCCGGCGAAGTGACCCACGCAGCCATGGAGCCGCACTCCACCCTGGCCAGTTTTGAGATCGATTCGCAGACGGGAAAGCCGGGTCGCCTCATCGTCTGGTCATCCACCCAAGTCCCTTACTACCTGCAGCACAAACTCTCGCTGGTGCTGGAAATGCCGATGGCGCAGATTCGCGTGATCAAACCGCTGGTGGGCGGGGGATTTGGCGGCAAGAGCGAAGTCATTCCGCTGGAGATCATCGCTGCCATTGCGGCGCGCAAGGCACGGGCGCCTGTGAAAATCACTTACACGCGGGAGGAAGTGTTCTGGGCGCATCGCGGCAGGCCGCGCACACTCATCGATCTCAAGACGGGGGTGAGGAAAGACGGGAGCATCACTGCCGTAAAAGCGCGCGTGGTGCAGGATGGCGGCGCGTATTGTTCCTACGGTGTGGTCACGATTCTCTATTCCGGAGCATTACTCGGGGCACTTTACGACATTCCGAACATTCAGTATGACGGCTACCGCGTATTGACCAACAAGCCGGCTTGTGGCGCCATGCGCGGACACGGCACGGTCAACGTACGCTTTGCGTTCGAATCCCAATTGGATGAACTGGCCGCCCGGATCAATCTCGATCCGGCCGAGATCCGGCGGCGCAATCTGTTGCAGCCGCCCTGCGTGACCGTGAACGGGTTGCGGGTGCAGAGCTACGGATTGCCGGAGTGTATCGAGAAGACCGTCGAGCGTTCGGGCTGGAAAGATCGTAAAGGAAAGTTAGGGAAAGGCCGCGGCCTGGGCATTGCCTGCAGCCATTACGTGAGTGGGGCGGCCAACTCCATCATCCGTTCCGACATGCCGCACTCCACCGTCAATATCAAGATTGATCGCGACGGCGGGGTGGTAGTGTACACCGGTGCCTCTGAAATCGGACAAGGCTCCGACACTATGACGGCGCAGGTCGCGGCGGAGACTCTGGGCTGTTCACTCGGTCGCATCAGGATCGTCGCCGCAGACACCGACCTTACTCCTATCGACATCGGGTCCTATTCCAGCCGGGTTACGTTTATGGCGGGAAATGCGACATTGCGGGCTGCGGCCGAAGTGAAGAAGCAGATTGCTTCGGCGGCGGCGCGGAAGATGGGCTGTGGGGCGGACGAGCTTGTGTTTCGCGATGATGCTGTATTCCGGAAAAGCCTCGCGGGCGAGTC
Organism: Terriglobales bacterium; assembly: GCA_035298145.1. GTDB lineage: Bacteria > Acidobacteriota > Terriglobia > Terriglobales > Acidobacteriaceae > JAIQFF01. The sequence goes on from DATGYF010000739.1 coordinate 5,236, forward strand.
GCCCGCGACCACACAAGATGGCCGTGTCGCACAGCAGTTGGCTTCGGTCAGCGGGCACGTGGACGGGCAGATCTTGCGCGGATCCTTGCAGCAGAAGCGCAAGGACGAAGGGCCGAAAGATTCGATGAGCTTTGAAGAAGCCGTGGTGGCGGCCATTGATTTTCACGGCACGCTGACCGGAACGGGCTCCTACACTCCGCCGGCCGAGGCGCGCGGCGGCCGGCATAAAGGCGGCGGAGTGGGACCTTCGCCGGCGTATTCGTATTCCGCCCAAGTGGCAGAGGTCAGCGTTGACGAGGAAACCGGGGAAGTCACGGTTCACAAAGTGTGGGCAGCGCATGATTGCGGTCGCGCGCTGAATCCGGTGTCGGTAGAAGGCCAGATCATCGGCTCGGTGTGGATGGGGATGGGCCAGGCGCTCACC
>DATGYF010000740.1:0-5074 GCA_035298145.1 Terriglobales bacterium
GATGCGCCGAGTTCGTCCCTCTTTTCCTCTCGCACCAACCGATAGTTCGACATTCCCACAGCTTCTCCACAGCAATCTGCTTCCGGTATATTCAAGTCAGCGGCTTTCAGCCTCACAATTCCTGCGGACAGCTATGCCCCAACCATGACCGACTCCAGCGACTTCAAGGAAACTGTCAAGCTGCAGGCGGACATCGTTCGCATTGTCGGTGACTACGTCAAGCTGAAGAAGGCGGGGGCGCAGAACTACTCCGGGCTTTGTCCCTTTCATAACGAGAAGACGCCGTCATTCTCGGTCCACGCCACTAAGCAGTTTTATCACTGCTTTGGGTGCGGTGTTTCCGGCGATGTTTTCAGCTTTGTCCAGAAGGTCGAGAACATCACTTTCCCCGAGGCGGTGAGGGCGGTGGCCCAGAAGTTGGGCATTGCTTTGCCCAAGGCGACGTTCTCGAGTCCGGCGGAGGCCAGGGAAGCCGGGCTGCGCACCGTGCTGCTTGATGTCCATGAGCGGGCCTGCGTTTTTTTTCAGGAGTATCTCAAGCGGCCGGACGGAGCACATGCCCGCGAATATCTGACGGGGCGCGGGCTGACCGAGGAAGCGATTAAGGCCTTCCGGATCGGATTCGCCCCGGATTCCGGATTTGTGCTACGCGACCGGATGAAGGGTGAGTTTGACGAAGACGTACTGCGCGAAAGCGGGCTGTTTTCGTGGAAGGCCGAGGACAGCCGTCAGACCTCAGCCCTCGGCCCTCAGCAAAACAGCCCTCAGACGTCAGACCTCAGCTCACAGCCGACCAGTTCGGAAGTCCAGAGTCCGATGTCCGACGCCCGAGGACCGGTCTTCTATTCCAAGTTTCGCAACCGGATCACGTTCCCGATCACGAACGAGTCCGGACGCGTCATTGCCTTCACCGGGCGCACTCTTTCTGCCGACGAGAAGGCTGGGCCCAAGTATTTGAACTCGCCGGAGACGGCGATCTACTCCAAGTCACGGGTGCTGTTCAATCTCGACAAGGCAAAAGAGGCGATTCGCAAGCTGGATTATGCCATCCTGGTCGAGGGGCAGATGGACTGCGTTTCGGTCTATGCCGCGGGGTTCCACAACGTGATCGCCAGCTCGGGGACGGCTTTTACCGAACTGCAGGCCAGGCTATTGGGGCGATTCACCAAGAATGTCGTTGTGAATTTCGATCCGGATACGGCCGGGGCCAAGGCTACGGAACGTACTCTCGGCCTGCTGGTGGAAGAAGAATTCCAGGTGAAGGTGCTTACCCTGGAATCGGGCTTCGATCCTGACCTGTTTATACGGCGCAAGGGGAAAGAGGCATACGCTGGCGCGCTGAAAAATTCGCAGAAGTATTTCGACTATCTCATCGAACGGGCCCGGGCCCAGTTCCCGGTGCGCAGCGCCGAGGGCAAGGTGAAAGCGGTGAACTATCTGCTGCCTCACATCCAGCGCGTTCCCAGCCGCATTGTTCGGGACGAACTGGCGCGGGAGATGGCGCAGAAGCTCGGTATTGACTCGGCGGTGCTGCGCCAGGAATTGAAACACGCTGCGGCCAACCGCTCCACGGCGACCGTGAAAGCTGGGGCGGAAGTCCAGATCACGGATGCGGAAAAAATACTGATCCGGGCGCTGGTCTCAGCCACCGACATGCAGACTTCGGACGAACATTTTTCGGCTCGTGACGGCGTGGAAGAGGAGTTCGATCCCTGCCGCCAAGCCCAGTTCGTCCTCAAGAGCGAGCTCCTGCACCAGGGCGTGGCCGCCGAGTCGCTGATCGAAGTACTGCTCCGGTCTGAGGCTGTCCATGTCACCGACCTGCCCTTGCCCGAAGCCGATCGCAACCTGCTGGCCTCCATCCTCATGAAGGATGACGAGGAACTCTCCGCCGAACGCCTGGAGGGCGCGGTACGGGCCCTGCGGCGCATCCAACTGAGAAGGAAGCTGGAGCGGGTGCAGAGGGAGCTGCAGGTCACGCGAGGGCGGGAGGCCAGCCAGATACAGGCCCTTTTGGAGGAAAAGATGCGGCTCAAGCGGGCCCTGATGGACCCCAGTCTGGCCGATGAACCTCCCGCCGCGAGGCCGGCATAGGACCCGAAAACACTATGAAACTAAATGGAGTTCCATAACATCTAAATGAACAGTTGACGGGAACATGGACGGGGTGTGTCAAAAATCAGCAGAACGCTGATGTCCGCTAAACCCCTCCGATGCTATAATTCGAAGGTTTGTGTCAGGCGCGCAGCTCGCCGCTTCAAGTTCCCACCGCTAAAAAACGCTCTCTGTCCTTTCCGTAGGACGAAAAGAAGGTAATCCGTCTTGGCTCTTGACGACAAGTACGACGATATCAAAAAGCTGATCGACACGGGTAAAGAGAAGGGATATCTGACCTATGACCAGGTCAACGACCTTATCCCGCACGACGTGCATTCTCCCGAGGACCTGGACGATCTGCTGACCACCATTGGTACGCAGGGAATCGACGTGCTGGAGGGACCGAAACTTCCCTCCTCCGCGCTCGATAAGAAGTTCGAAGAAGAAGGAGAAGTCGGCGAGGACGTCGAACTCGACCTCACTCCCGGCGCTCTGGAAAAAACCAATGACCCCGTCCGCATGTATCTCCGCGAGATGGGGACGGTGCCGCTGCTTACGCGCGAAGGCGAAGTGGAAATCGCCAAGCGCATTGAGCGCGGGCAGCTGCGGGTGCTGAAAGCGCTCTCGCGGTCGCCGATTGTTATTAACGAACTTCTGGCGATGGGGGAGGACCTCAAAAAGGGCGTCCGGTCCATCAAGGAAGTGGTCACCTTCGACGAGGAGGAGATCACCGATGAAATTCTCCAGAACCGGCTGAAGGAGTTCACCGGGAAGATCGATGACCTGGCCAAGGCTTACAAGAAGGCCAGCCATCTGATCGAAAAGTTCGCCACGGTTTCCCAGAAGAAGCGCCCCAAGGACTACCGCCGTGCTCGCCTGAACCTGGCGCGCGCGGTGGTTGCGGTTTCGCTGTGCGTCCGCAAGCTGGGATTTACCAACGCCGAGCGCAAGCGCCTGATCGACCGGGTCAACAAGACGGTCGATACCATGCGGTCGCTCGACCGGCAATCCCAGAACCTGGAACGCAAAGCGGAAGCCACCCGCAGCGAAGAGCAGAAGAAGGACTACCGCCGCCAGTCTCGGTCGGTCCGTTCTGAGCTGGAAAAGCTGGAGGGCGAAGCCGGGGTTTCCTTTCAGGAGCTCAAGCGCACCCAGCGGGAAATCATCCAGGGGGACATGGATGCGGAGCAGGCCAAGCGGGAACTGATCGAGGCCAACCTCCGCCTGGTGGTTTCGATTGCCAAGAAGTACACCAACCGCGGTCTGCAGTTCCTCGACCTGATCCAGGAAGGCAACATTGGCTTGATGAAAGCCGTAGACAAGTTTGAATACCGCCGCGGGTATAAGTTTTCGACTTATGCCACGTGGTGGATTCGGCAGGCGATTACTCGTGCCATTGCTGATCAGGCGCGTACGATTCGCATCCCCGTCCACATGATCGAGACCATCAACAAGCTGATCCGCACCTCGCGGCAGCTGGTGCAGGAACTGGGACGCGAGCCGACGTCGGAAGAAATCGCCAAGCGCATGGACATTCCAGTGGCGAAAGTGCGCAAGGTGCTGAAGATCGCGCAGGAACCGATCTCCCTCGAAACCCCGATCGGCGAAGAGGAAGATTCGCATCTGGGCGACTTCATCGAAGACCGCGCCGTAGTCTCACCCGCCGAGGCAGTGATCAACGTCAACCTGAAAGACCAGACTTCGCAGGTGCTGCGCACGCTTACGCCGCGCGAAGAAAAAGTCATCAAGATGCGCTTCGGTCTGGAAGACGGCTCGGAGCACACGCTGGAAGAAGTGGGCCAGTCGTTTGCCGTGACCCGCGAGCGCATTCGCCAGATCGAGGCGAAGGCATTGCGCAAGCTGCGGCATCCTTCGCGTTCGCGGAAGTTGCGGGCGTTCCTGGATGGGGTGCGCGACTAGGTTCACCACAGAGACACAGAGGCACGGAGAAAATCCAGGCAGTAAGGCACGGCTTCGGTCGTGCCTTTTTCCCAGATCGGCATTCCATCCCGACATATTTCGTCGCAATCGCCCGAAGCAACATTTGCCTCCATACAATGATTTTGCGCAGACAGCGTCTGGAGGGTGTTGCCAGTGGGTACTGGACGATGTCTGTCAAACATTCGAGTGGCTGTCCAGCTACTAGGGTTCGAATCCCTCGCCCTCAGAGGTCACTTGAATATTGCGGATATTGCTTGACAGCGCGGGTGGGAAAGCTATCATGAATACTGACAGGCATCGTCCAGCAGCTATTTGAAAGCCCCGAGTAACTCTCGGGGCTTTTGCTTGTTGGAGCAGAAGTTAAGTTTACCGCCTCGTTTTCCTTTCCTTTCCACAAGGAAGTCTCATCCTCCACAGCTTCTGCACAACTCAGCGTCAATTTTCCGTTGCGCATGATTCGGTATTCGCGCAAAGTGCTCACAGTGCAAACGTGAGATGCATTGAGCCTGTTTGCGACGGTAACAGAGCTGGCGGTGACCGGCGGTTCTCGAGGGTGAACCTCCGGGAGGGTTTTTAGAAACGCGCTTCGGCGGGTTTCAGGAAACTCGGGCGTTGCGGCCTCCTCAGAGAGTCCTTCCCTAAAAAGCAGGACTGAAGCCGCCCGCTCTCGCAGTCGCCGCAGGACAATATCCGCGAATCTAGTATTCGCGGAGAGATCGTCAGCAGGGTGTGCCTGGCAACGTGTGCTCCTTTGAGAGTGCGGTTTCCCAAGGTCACACTTCGCCGCTTGATGCGGTGAGACCTGCGGGCGTGGCACTCACGAGCGATGCGGCCCAGGTGGCTGGCCTGGGCCGCATTTTATTTTGGACTTCCTGGCCGCGGATTTACGCGGATTCACACGGACCAGGCGACTCCTGTCTTTCCGCCGACGCCACCATACTCATACTTGAAAATTCGCTTTTTGTTCTCCTATACTGACGTAGTGTGCTGTCCCAGAAATACATGGAATATCGAAATGTAAGCGGCGCAGGTCGAG
>DATGYF010000741.1:0-7773 GCA_035298145.1 Terriglobales bacterium
GGGACGGATGGGCGCTACGAGAGTCTGCTTGAAGAAGGTGCCGCGGGACATTCTGGTGGCCGCCTTGCGCACAGCGTGGCAAAGAAGAGCGCCCAAACGTCTCTTGCCTCCGAAATAGCAGCGTAGCGCCGGCGTCCCGCCCTCGCAGCGCGATGCCCTTCCAGAGCAGTGGCATTCAAACAGAAAGGTAAAGGCGGTTAGGGCTTCACCGGCTCGGAATCAACTTCAATTCCTGAACGTCGAAAGGCGAAATGAAGAATCCAGGCCCTGACGGTCGCCTGAGCTGGAGAAAACTTCCACTGTTGCGCAGCTTGCATGGCCTGCCGCGAAAAGTATTTACTTGGGCCCGCCGAAATGAAATTGGCGCTCTCGACGTTTCCAGCAGCATCCACCAAAACCTTTATCCGGATCCTGATGGTGCCGCTGATCGTATTCTGCGCTGATTTGGAGACCACCGGCGAAACTTGCTGCAGAACGCTGCCTTGATCGGCTCCCCCGCCAGAAGTTGCGCTCGACGCGACTGCCGGAGCCGATGGCGGAGCAGCGGCTCGAGAACTCGAGCGCTCACCGCGCGTTTTGATCGCGGAAGGCTTGGCGGCATCCGTCGCCGCCGGTTCGACCTCTGGGGCGGCGCTTCGGGCTTCAGCCCTGGCCGCCGGCTCAGAGACCGCCGACGGAGTGGAGGAAACAGAACCCGCCGGCTGATTCACCGGACGCCGGCTCAGCAGCCTCGAACCAAGCCACACCGCCGCCACCAATAGCACCGCCGCGACCAGAAGAATGTAGCGCCACTTCGCGGACCCCGCGGGTATTCTGACCGTCGAAGGCTGCGGCGAATTCGATGGCGCAGACTGCAGCCGTGTAGCAATATCCGCCACCGTGCAGCGGCGCTGGGGATCGAGGCGCAGGCAGCAGTGTGCGATTCCCATGAAGGGCGCCGGAACCGTCTCCGGCAGGGGCTCCGCGATGCCCTCGCAGGCGGGCAGGCGCTGGGTGAGCGCTTCCATCACCGTCATACCCAATGACCAGGCGTCGGAGGCGGGCAGGATTTGACCGGTCGCAACCTCGGGTGCGTCGTACGCGCTGGGAGGAGCGAGGCCTGCTGTGTCGCCGGTCCGAAGCAGGCTGTCGCTCGACAGCTTCAACTGATCTTGTGCCGCCAGCACATTTGACGGCTTCAGCCGGCTGTGGACCAGCCCCTTCTCATGAATAAAGGTCAGGGCGTCGAGGGCCGGCTCCAGCAGGTCGCGGACTTCCGCCGGGGTGAGCGCGCGGTGGGGAAGAATCTGCGCTAGATTGTCCTCGGCGTACTCCATCACCACATACAGGAGGACGACTCTGTCCAGCTGGCAACTGCCCGATTCAAAGAGCCGCAGCAGGTGGGGATGGGACAACTTCGCCGTCGCTTCCCAGCGCGAAAGTTGAACTCCGGCGGTGGCCGGATCTGCCGGAATGAGTTTAATGACAGCTCGCTGCGGCTCCCGTCCGCGGCGTTCCGTCAGGAAAACCGCGCTGTGGGCGGAGCCGCCCAGATATTGGCGGAGGAGGAAGGTGCCATTCACAGTCTGGCCCTCCCACTGTTTCCAGTCCCGGATCATTCTGGTCCCCGTTTGTCCGCTGGTCTGCATGCCCGCTATTGTAAGCGAGCACCCGCCTGTGTGGGTCAGCCAGTCAGACAAAATGTAGCGCCGCCGTCCCCCGGCTGGCTCGAGGGCGTCCCGCCTCGCGGCGCGTGGGACGCCCGCCGGGCAGCCGCCAAGGTCAGCGCTACAGGGACTCAATCCCCGGGACTTCGTTGCGCCACCTTCTGTCCTGCTGCTGCATGATTTCGTAACACTCGCAGCAGGCGCCTTCGAGCCGGCCTCGATCAACGATGTTGACGTGCCCGCGCGAATAAGTGATCAGCCCGGCTTTCTGCAGAATGCCGGCTGCGACCGTGACGCTGGCCCGGCGTGTGCCCAGCATGTGGGCCAGAAATTCCTGAGTCAGGGGCACCAGGCTGGAGCCGATTCGGTCCTGGCACATCAGTAGCCAGCGCGCCAGTCTCTCATCTACTTCGTGCAGCCGGTTGCAGGCCGCCACCTGGGTGCCCTGCATGGCAAGCATCTGCACGTAGCGTTGCAGCCTGATCGACAGAGTTGGACATTGCCGTACCGCTTGGCCGATTGCTCGCGCGCCGACGCGGAAGGCGCTGCCCGCAACCTGGACCACCGCCTGCGTCGGGCCGCTGCTGAAGCCTACGAGCAGGGGCAATCCCACAAAGCCGTCCTTGCCAGTCAATCCTACTTCCACGCTTTTCCCCTCGGCCAGCACGGTCAGAATCGAAGTCATCCCGCTATTCGGAAAATAGCCGAACTGAATCGGCTCCCCTGGTTCATGCAACATATCGTGGGTTCGCATCGCGACGAAGGTTAACTGCGGAAAGAGCACTTCACGCTCTCTTGCCGGCAGGCTGAGGAGAATCTCGTTCTCCACGGGCTGGGCATCGATTGCAGGGGGAGCGTGACCGTCGGACTTCACACGAAGGCGGGATGGCTTATCAGGCATGGCGGATCCTTGCGCAAGAGGTTTAACCGTCTGATTTCGCAGGGAACCGTCACCGTGAGGCGCGGCGGGAAGATGCGCTATGAGACTTCTTTAAGACTACGCGCTGGCCGAGATGTTTACTAGGCCATAATCATCGCCTGGCAACGGGAGACGATGCGGTCAGGTTCGACCAGCGACCGCAGTCCAGGCCGAATTGCGATTTGAAGATGCAAGAACGGCGGAGATGAATTGCATGCCGGCCACACCATCTTCGACCGTAGGCACCAGTAAAGATGACGCGGCCGCGGAACGCTTCTCCAGGCGGGCACTGATCTGCTCGGCGATGTCAGTATAGAGCTGGGCAAAGGCTTCGAGATATCCCTCGGGATGGCCCGCAGGCACACGGCTGGCGTGCGCGGCCACCGTAGTCGCGCCTGGTCCCGCGCGGTAGATCAGAGTGGGTGTCTTGCCCAGCGGAGCAAACCACAGGCAGTTGGGATCTTCCTGCCGCCATTCCAGGCCGCCCTTTTCTCCGTAGATCCGCAGGCGAAGATTGTTCTGGTTTCCGGTCGCGACCTGGCTGGCCCAGAGCAGACCCCGGGCGCCTTCCGCAAAACGCAACATGATTTGTACGTGGTCGTCCAGGCGCCGGCCGGGCACGAAAGTGGAAAGCTCCGCGGCCAGTTCCCGGCAATTCAGTCCGGTCACAAAGCAGGCGAGATTGTAAGCGTGAGTTCCGATGTCTCCCAGCGAACCGGCGGGACCGCTCCGGGCGGGATCCGTTCGCCAGGCGGCTTGTTTCTGTCCGGTCTGCTCCAGCGGCGTGGCCAACCAGTCCTGCGCGTACTCAACCTGGACAACGCGAAGTGCCCCCAGCTCTCCACCGGCGATCATCTCCCGGGCTTGGCGCACCATCGGATAACCGGTGTAGTTGTGGGTCACGGCAAAAAGCAGCCCGGTGCGGCGCACGGTCCGCTCCAGGTCCTGCGCATCCTCGAGCGTTGTGGTGAGCGGCTTGTCGCAGATGACGTGGATGCCGGCCTCGAGAAACGTTTTGGCCGGAGCATAGTGCAGATGGTTCGGGGTCACGATGGCGACGGCATCAATGCGATCTTTTCTGGCTGCTTCCGCCGCAGCCATTTCCGTAAAACTGCCGTATGCCCGCTCCGGAACAATATGAAGGTCGAGCGCAGCCGCTCGCGCCCGCGCAGGATCGGACGACAACGCGGCCGCCACGAGTTCAAAGCGATCGTCAAGCCGGGCCGCGATGCGATGCACCGCCCCGATAAATCCGCCCGGTCCACCACCTACCATGCCCAGGCGCAAGCGGCGGCCCGGGGTTTCGTCGCGCTTTATTTCAAGGCTCATAGCTCTCAGCTTTCAGCTGTCAGCTCTCAGCTGACAGGCTCGGATTCCTTTCGGGCATCGACTGTTCTCATGCTTTCAAGTCAAGAACTTCGTCCAAGATTTCACGAGTTCATTTCTCCCGTGCTGGCAACTGTCTTCCCACGCTTGCAGCCCAGGGTAGCGCCGCCGTCCCGGCGGCTGTCGTGGGGGCGTCCCGCCCGCACCGCCGAGGGCGAGACGCCCTCGGGGCAGCCGGCAAGATGCCGGCGCTACAAGGTGTGAAAGCTGGGAGCTGACAGCTTAGTCCAATCCCATCATCCGCCGGTTCTCCCCCTCATCGGAACCTGAGCTGGCGAAATCGTCGAACGATTGATTCGCCGCCTGAATGATGTGGCGGGATATAAACGGAGCGCCTTCCGCTGCTCCCTGCTCGCTGCTCTTTAAACAGCACTCCCACTCCATCACGGCCCAGCCTGCAAAGCCGTATTGTGTGAGCTTGGAAAAAATGCCGGCGAAATCTACTTGCCCGTCGCCCAGCGAACGAAACCTCCCGGCGCGCTCGATCCAGGGCTGGTAGCCCCCGTACACGCCCTGCCGCGCCGAAGAATTAAATTCCGCGTCCTTCACATGAAACATCTTGATGCGAGAGTGATAGAGGTCGATGAATTGCAAATAGTCGAGCTGCTGCAGTACAAAATGGCTGGGATCGAACAGCATGTTACATCGGGGATGGTTCTTCACCCGCTCCAGGAACATTTCGAACGTCACGCCATCGTGCAGATCTTCTCCGGGATGGATTTCGAAGCATAAATCCACTCCCACCTCATCAAACGCATTCAGAATGGGCAGCCAGCGGGAGGACAATTCCGCGAAGGCGGTCTCGATGAGCCCCGCCGGCCGCTGCGGCCACGGGTAAACGTAGGGCCAGGCCAGGGCCCCGGAAAAAGTGGCGTGGGCCTTGACCCCAAGATTGGCCGATGCCTGAGCCGCAAACCGAAGTTGTTCCACCGCCCACTCCTGCCGGGCCTTGCGGTTTCCCCGCATCGCTTCCGGCGCGAACCCGTCAAACATCGCGTCATAAGCAGGATGCACCGCGACCAGTTGACCTTGCAGATGGGTGGACAGTTCAGTCAGCTGCAGACCGTGGGTGGTCAGGGTGCCGAGAACTTCATCACAGTAAGTCTTGCTCTCGGCGGCACGTTTCAGATCGAACAGCCGGCCATCCCAGGACGGAATCTGCACACCCTTGTAGCCCAGACCGCTCGCCCAGTGCGCGATATGCTGCAGGCTGTTGAACGGGGCAGCGTCGCCCGCAAACTGCGCCAGGAATATTGCCGGACCCTTGATGGTTTTCATTGCCGCGATTGACCCTCTCCAGATATTCGCCAGCTAATTTACACCGGATGCAGATGCCGCGTCATTCTTGACTGCTTCTTTGCATACTTTGCGGCGCATCTTTGCGCCCTTTGCGGTTAAGGTCTTCTGGGCGAGGCTTGCGAGCGAGATCAAACCCTTTTGCCGCAAAGGGCGCAAAAGGACGCTACCTTGTGCGAAATGTCAGCCTGGGCGAAACTTGTTCATCACCCACGATCGCGTCCTGGCCGGTAATTCGAAGGGAGCTTTTCATGCGCGGTAGCCTGCACGCACTCTTTTGCCTCTTGCTGCTCTTCCCTGTTTCGCCAGCCCAGGAAACGCCGGCTCCGCCAGACACTCCCGTTTTAGCACCGGGCGCGACTCCAGTGGAGCAAGCCGCCAGGCCGCGCCTGAAAATTGGCGTGGCTCTCGAAGGCGGCGGAGCGCTCGGGCTGGCGCACATCGGAGTGCTGCAGTGGTTTGAAGACCATCACATCCCTATCGACTATCTCGCGGGCACCAGCATGGGCGGGCTGGTGGGCGGACTCTACGCCACCGGCAAGAGTCCGCAACAGCTTCGCAAGGTAGTTGAAGAGCAGAATTGGGATGTCATCCTGGGTGGAACCATTCCGTATGAAGACCTGTCCTTCCGAAGAAAAGAGGATAAGGTCGCGTTCCCCAACTCGATTGTGCTGGGCCTGCGGCGAGGCCTGGTGCTGCCCGGAGGGCTGAATGCCGGCCAGCAGATCAGCCTTCTGATCGACCGGGAAACGCTGGCTTATTCGAGCGTGCAATCGTTCGACGATCTCCCTATTCCCTTCCGCTGCGTGGCCACCGACCTGGTAAGTGGAAAGCAGGCGGTCTTCAAAGATGGACCGCTTTCCACCGCCATGCGCGCGACCATGGCGATCCCCGGGCTTTTCTCTCCCATCCGCGAAGGAGAGCACGTCTATGTCGATGGCGGATTGGTGGGCAACCTGCCGACGGATGTGGTGCGCGCCATGGGCGCGGACGTCGTCATCGGGGTGCACCTGCAGACCTCGCCCGCCGAAGCCGACAAGATCCAATCGCTGTTCGCCATCCTAGGACGCTCGATCGATGTAGTGGTGGCGGGCAATGAGATCCGAGGGCTGGCCGGTGCGGATCTGGTGATCAACGTGGGCTTGCAGGATTTCGGCTCCCTGGATTATCCGAAATCGAAGGAAATCATCGAAAAGGGCTCTGAGGCCGCAGCCCAGAAATCGCATGTGCTCGAGACCTACGCGCTGGACGATGCGGACTGGGCGCAATACATGGAGCGGCGGCAGTCACATCGAAAAAGCGATATCGCGGTGCCACAGTTCGTGAAGGTGCAGGGTGCGACTCCGGAAGCGGTGAAGAACATCGAACTCCTCCTGCAACCCCAGACCGGGAAACCTATCAACACCCACCAGCTTGAGGGCCTGCTCACCCGGCTGACCGGTATCGGGCGCTACGATACCGCGGGCTACCAGATGACTCAGCGGAATGGGCAGGATGGGTTGCTGGTGACCATGCACGAGAAACTCTACGCCCCGCCCACGCTGCAGCTGGGCTTTGAAGTGGATGGTTCGGAGAGCAATGACGTCGATTTCACGCTCGCCACCCGCCTGACCTTCCTCGATGTGGCGGGCTATCGCTCCGAGTGGCGCACCGATTTCATTTTTGGCAACACTTATGGAATCGAGAGCGAGCTTTACCGTCCCTTCTCCCCCGCCAGTAAGTGGTTCTTCGCTCCTCACGCTGCCGCCAACAGTTCGGCCTTCAAGGTTTACCGCAAGAGCGATCCTCTGGCCGAATACCGTTTCAACCGCACCGAACTCGGCGGCGATATCGGATACGGATTCAGCCGTTTCAATGAAGTCCGTTTCGGCTACGAGGTGGGCACGCTCGAAGCCAGGCTGCGTCTGGGCACCCCGGAATTCTCGTCCATCAGCGGCAGGACCGGCGCGGCGCGTTTTCGCTGGCTCATGGACCACACCGACGACCCCGTCGTCCCCCGGCGCGGAGTGAGCGCGGAGTCGAACTTTCGGTGGTACGACACCAGCCCCGGCCAGACCAACAGTTTTCCGGTTGGTGAGGCCCGTTTCGGATACTTCCAACCCATCACCAGACCGGCATCTTTGTTCGTGGTCGGCGAAGGCGGAACCACGTTCGGTTCAACCGCCAATAGCTATCCGCAGTTCTTTCTCGGCGGTTCAAATCGCCTGAGCGCCTACGGCACCAACGAACTCTTTGGCGACCAGTTCTATTTCTTCCGGGTAGGGTATCTGCACGACCTGCTGACCCTGCCTCCGCTCGCCGGAAAGAAGGTCTACGCCATAGGCGCCTACGAGTTTGGCAAGATGTACGGCTTTCCCGGCGCCAGTAAGTTCCCTAACGACGTTGCCATCGGCGTTCTGGCTGAGACTGCCGTAGGGCCTTTGGTTTTTGGAGGAAGCGTCGGAGACAGCGGACATCGCAAATGGTTTTTTCAACTCGGCCGGGTGTTCTGAGTTCGGGCTGCAGGCTTTTCTTCATGAGTCAGCC
>DATGYF010000742.1:0-5811 GCA_035298145.1 Terriglobales bacterium
GCTAACCAAGGATTTGGTTCTCCAGGTGGGCTATGTGGGATCGCAGGGCCACCGTTTGCTGGCCAGTCACGACATTAACTTCGGCAATGCCCAATCCTGCATTGACCTGAACAACATGGCCAACATTTACGGCGATGACAACCTGACCTGCGGCCAGTTTTACGCCGACAGTTCTTTCTTCATTCCAACCGATGAGGGTGGCACGCCGACGGTCGCGCCGCCAGGTGGACTGCACCTGCCCTATGGGCCGGCTGGCTCCAGAACCATCGCGGCCGGTACCCCGATCTCGTCGGTCGCTCCTGGCGGAATTACTCTGGTCGGACTGCGGCCTTACTCTTCTCCCAACTGCAATCCTCTGGATGGAACCGGATGCCCGCAGGACGGCACGCCGGTTTTCTCCAGCATCTTCGCCGAAGACACGATTGCCAATTCCAATTACAACTCGCTGCAGGTGTCACTGGAGAAACGCTTCTCCCACGGCCTGCAGGCGCAGATGGCCTACACCTTCAGCAAGTCGTTTGATCAGGCTTCCAGCTTTGAAGGCGAGCTGAATCCGCTCGATCCGCATGGCACCTACTCGCTCTCCCAGTTCGATGCCCGCCACCGCCTGGTACTTAGCTACGTGTGGCAGTTGCCGATCCCGAAGTATTCAGGCGTCGCCGGCAAGGTGCTCAGCGATTGGGATGTTTCGGGCATCTACACCTACCAGTCGGGATTCCCCATTCGTATCACTTCGTCTGCCGACAACGAACTGATGTACAGCGCCTTCTTCGAGTATCCGGGAGAGCCCAATCAACTGGCTCCGTTCCACAGAACCGATCCAAAAACTACAGGTGGCTACTGGTTCGATCCCAACAGTTTTACCGAAAATGCTTCCGATGACAGCCAGCCGCCGTGTTCAGCGGGTGCAGTGTTCAATTGTTACGACCCGAGCCTGTTCGGCCGGATCGGGAACGCCCGGCGCACCATCTGCTGCGGTCCGCCCGTCAACAACATTGACTTCGCGGTGCACAAGGTGCTGCCGGTGGGTGGGGAGGGCAAGCGGTTTGAGTTCCGAGCCGAGTTTTTCAACCTCTTCAACCATCCGCAATTCAACAATCCGGACGGGAGCACAACCGACGGTTCGGATTTCGGCCGTATCCTACGGGCCAAGCAACCGCGCCTGATTCAGATGGCCTTGAAGTTCTACTTCTAGCCGGAAAGGGTTAGAGTAGAGACAGCTTTTAACCCGGGCGGCTGCGGTCGCCCGGGCATTCTAATGGCCGCAATCAGAGCGGCTTGAGCCATTCCTGGAGACCCGATGTACCCCGCACTGCAGAAAGAGCTCGAAACTTTCGAGCGCCGCACGCCGAAATCCGCCGTCGCTCACAAGAAGAACCTCAAACGCATTCCGCTGGGAGTAGCCAGCAATTATCGCGCTTACGATCCTTACCCGATTTTTGTGAAAGAAGGATCGGGAAGCAAGTTCCGCGACCTCGACGGCAACGAATACATCGACCATAACCTCTGCTTCGGTGCGCTCATGGCCGGACATTGCCACCCTGCGGTCATGAAGGCGGTAGAAAAACGCCTCAGCACAGGCACCATGTTCGGCATGCCGCACGACATGGAGTGGGAACTGGCCGAAGAAATCTGTAACCGCTTTCCCGTCGAGATGGTGCGCTTCGGCAACAGCGGCACGGAAGCTACTATGCACTCCATCCGCCTGGCCCGCGCCGCCACCGGCCGCGACAAGATCGTGAAGTTTGAAGGTGCGTATCACGGCTTGCACGACTCGGCATTGGTAAGCGTGAAGCCGCACGCACCGGATTATGGCGACATCAAGGCTCCTACCTCAGTAACCGGAGGACTCGGAGTTCCGAAGTCAGCCGTGGCCAACGTGCTTATTGCCACATTCAACGACCTGGCCAGCGTCGAACTGCGCTTCAAGCAGAATCCCGGAGAGATCGCGGCCATCATTCTCGAACCCATCCTGATGAATGTGGGCTTGTGCATTCCGCAGGCAGGTTTTCTGGAAGGATTGCGCGAAATTGCCACTCGCAACGGCGCCTTGCTGATCTTCGACGAAGTGAAAACCGGCGCCAAGCTGGGATGGGGCGGCGCTTCCGAGTACTTCGGCGTAGAGCCGGACATGATCTGCCTGGCCAAATCGATTGGCGGAGGCTTGCCCCTGGCGGCGTTTCTCGCGCACAAATCGGTCATGGACCTGATCTCGCAGCACAAGGTCTTCCACGGCGGCACTTACAACACCAATCCGGTTTCGATGGCTGCTGGCTTGGCCACGTTCCGCGAAGTTCTCACGCGAGAGAACTACGCGCACGTGGACAAGCTCAGCAAGAAACTGACCGATGGCTACAGGAAGATCGTGGCCAAATCGGGATTGCAGGGCTACATCGCCAGCGCCGGGGCCAACGGCGCGTTAATGCTCTATCCCAAAGAGATTCGCAACTACCGCGACTGGGAAGCTATCGACGTCGATCTGTGGCGGCACTACTGGTTCGCCATGGTCAACCGCGGCGTAATGGCGCAACCTTACTGGTGGGACGAACAGTGGACCATCTCCGTGCAGCACACCGAGGCCGATATCGACAAGCACCTGTCTGCGTTCGAAGATGTGGCCCCCGCACTGGCTAAGGCACAGCAGGAACGCGTAGGCGAAGTTGTAGCCGTAGCGCACTAGGGTTTTTGTAGCGCCGGCATCTTGCCGGCTGTCGCGAGGGCATCCTGCCCTCGCTGTGGGGGCGGGACGCCCCCACGACAGCCGCCGGGACGGTGGCGCTACGAAACCCAAAGCCAAGGAGCAGGTATTGTCCGCGAACGATCCTGAGCAGCCGCACCTCAAACGCGTTCTCGGCCGCGCGGATTTGGTTCTGCTGTTTGTGGTCGCCATCTTCAATCTGAATGTGGTCCCGTCGATCGCGGCCAACGGCGGAGTCACGGTCTGGTTGTGGATCGTATCGCTCGTCTTGTTCTTTTGGCCGCAAGGCATCGCGGTCATCGAACTGGCGCATCGCTATCCCGGAGAGGGCGGCGTTTATCTGTGGGCCAAGGAAGTGTTCGGCGACTTCCACGGTTTCCTGTCGGGCTGGTGTTACTGGACGAACAACATGCTTTACGTCCCGACGGTGATGCTGTACTTCGTCGGCGTATCGGTCTTTGTTCTGGGCCCCAACCACCACGCTTTGGCGGATAACAAGCCATTTGCGCTGGTAGCGTCCCTGGCGCTACTGATCGTTCTGGTGGTGCTCAACATCGTGGGCCTGGGCGTAGGGAAGTGGGTCAACAATCTGGGCGGCATTGGGACCGGAATTGCCGCAGCCACGCTGATTGGCCTGGGATTGGTGATCTGGATGCGATTTGGCACGACCGTTAGCTTCGCTGATTTTCGGATTCCGGCGAACCCCCGCTTTGTGCTGAACTCGTTTGGCGTAATCTGCTTTGGCCTGGTGGGTCTGGAACTGGCCTCGGTCATGGGAGACGAGATCCAGGACCCGCAGCGCACTTTGCCGGGCGCGGTCGCCTGGGGTGGGGTGCTCTCCGGCTTGCTGTATATCGGCGCCACGCTCACCCTGCTGATTGCGGTGAGCAAAGATCAGATCAGCGTGCTGCAGGGCATCGTGCAGGCCGTGGGCAGCATGGCGGAAAGAGTCGGAGCCGGTTGGATACTGGCGCCGTTCGCCCTGCTGCTGAGTTTTTCGATCGCGGGAATCGGTTCAGCGTGGCTGGGTGGTTCGGCCCGTATTCCCTTCGTCGCCGGTCTGGATTCGTACATGCCGGCGTGGATGGCGAAGGTGCATCCCCGCTACGCTACGCCCTATGCCGCGCTGATCGTTCACGCAGCAGTTTCCATGGTGCTGATCGTCATGAACTTCATCGGCGCCGGCGTGCAGGAGACTTTTCAGAAGATGTTGTCGCTGGCGGTGGTGCTGCAGTTGATTCCGTTCCTCTATATGTTCGGAGCGCTGATCAAGATCGCTCTGCAAACTTCCGAGGGGAACGGGCACTACAGCAAGACGACGCTGGTCCTTGCCGGTATCAGCGGCTTGTTGACCACGACGCTGGGAATCGTACTGGTATTTTTCCCCGCACAGCAGATCAGTTCGCTGTGGTCATATGAAGTATGGATGTTCGGGGGCACCCTGTTCTTCATCGGCCTGGCGGCCTTCTTTTTCTACATATACGGGGGCCGGAAAGCAAAACATGTGGGCGCGGGCGTCCCGCCCGTGCGGCCGAGCGAAGCTCGGCAGTAACACGACAGCACAAGGAGGCCTCATGCCCGGCGGAGTGAAAACCGACGTACGCACCTATCAGCTCTACATCAACGGCGAGTGGGTTGACAGCAAATCAAGCAAGACTTTTCCCGTGTACGACCCCGCCAGCGAAGAAGTGATCGCGCAGGCCCCGGATGCCAACGCCGACGACGTGAACCGCGCTGTCGCCGCCGCCAAGGCAGCGTTCGAGGACGGCCCCTGGGCGACGACAACGGCTCAGGAACGCGGCCGCGTGCTCTTCCGTCTTGCCGAAAAGATCCGCCAGAACACCGCCATGCTGGCGGAACTGGAATCCCGCAACACCGGCAAACCGATCGTAGAAGCGGAATATGACATTACCGATGTAGCCACCTGCTTCGAGTACTACGGCGGCCTGGCGACAAAAATTCTTGGATACGTGAATCCGGTCCCCGACAACGCCATGAGCCTTACGCTCAAGGAGCCGATCGGGGTCGCCGGTCAGATTATCCCGTGGAACTATCCGCTGTTGATGGCGGCCTGGAAGCTGGCGCCGGCGCTGGCCGCCGGTTGTACCTGCGTGTTGAAGCCGGCGGAGCAGACTCCGATCACAGCGCTCGAGATGGCGAACTGGCTGGCCGACGTCGGCCTGCCGCCGGGCGTGGTCAACATCATCACCGGCTTCGGCGAGACTTGCGGCGCGCCTTTGGTACAGCATCCCGACGTCAACAAGATTGCCTTCACCGGAAGTGCGGCCGTCGGAAAAATCATCGTCAAGCAGGCCGCCGACACGGTCAAGCGCGTCACGCTTGAACTTGGAGGCAAGTCGCCTAACATCTTCTTCGCCGACGCCGATTTCGAAGCTGCCATCGATGGTGCCCTCTTCGGCGTCTTTATCAATCAAGGCGAGGTTTGTTCTGCCGGCAGCCGCATCCTGGTGCAGAAGCCTATCTATAAGAAGTTTGTGGATGCCATGGCGGCGAAAGCCAAGACCATCAAGCTGGGTGCGCCCCTCGACCGCGACACGAAAATGGGGCCGCTGGTGAGCAAGGAGCAGTACGACCGCGTGCGCTCCTACCAGGAAGTGGGAAAAAAAGAAGGCAAACTTGCAGCCGGCGGCGGACGCGCCGAGAAATTCGCCAAGGGCTATTACATCGAACCCACGATTTTCTATGATCTCGACAACAGCGCCCGCATCGCCCGCGAAGAGATTTTCGGGCCCGTGGCCGCGCTGATCCCGTTCGAAGACGAAAAAGACGCGGTGAAAATCGCCAACGATTCTCCCTACGGTCTCGCAGCGGCGGTCTGGACTCGTGACATCTTCAAAGCCTTCCGCACCGTAAAGTCGCTGCGCGCCGGCATTGTCTGGGTCAATCACATGCAGCCCACGTACGTGGAGGCGCCGTGGGGCGGATACAAGCAATCCGGCTTCGGACGCGAGCTGGGCCCCTGGGGAATCGAAGAATATCTGGAAACCAAACAGGTCCACATCAACCTGAACGAGGCCCCGATCGGCTGGTACTGAGAACCGGGAACTGAAGACTGGAAACTGGGTTAAAAAGCGCCGTTGGTCGTCGGTCGT
>DATGYF010000743.1:0-2503 GCA_035298145.1 Terriglobales bacterium
CTGCTCGGTACGAGCCAGCGACGTGCGCCCCGTTCCTCCCGGATGCCCGGCCTCGGACGAGGCCAGGGGAAGGAGCAGGCGGAAAACGGTTCCCTCGGCCGAAGTTTTTTCCACCGTCACATCTCCGCCGTGGTCCTGGACAATTTTTTGTACTACGGTAAGCCCCAGCCCAGTCCCGTTTTCCTTACCGTGGCTGATGAAGGGCTCAAACAGCTGACCGCGAATCAACTCCGGGATGCCACGCCCGTTGTCGCTTACGCGGATCTCGACTCCGCCGCGGACTTCCTTGAGTCCCACATGGATGAGGCCGCTCTCCGGCGCCACCGCCTCGCAGGAGTTCAGCAGCAGATTGTAGAGAACGCGCTCCAGCTTGCGAGGATCGAACCATCCCGAACTGCTGCCTTCCTGACTGAATGTAATACGCACGGGATGGAATTCCGGATGCGTACCGATGGCCTGCACCACGCGCTCGACTGAGTCTTTGACGTTGCCATAAGTCCGCCGCAAGGATTCGCGGGTGCGCGAAAACTCCAGCAGCGAATCGATGAGATCGGTCATCTGGTTGACCGCCACTCGAACTTCCTGGTAAAGCTCTTCCCGCTGATCGGAAGACAGCCGGCTCTCACAGAGAAATTCCGCGTTGGCCACGATGGCCGCCAGCGAGTGCCGCAAATCATGGGAGATCGAACTGGCCATGCGCCCGATGGTGGCTAGCCGCTCCGCCTCCAGCAACTCTTCCTGTGTCTTCTGCAGGCTGGCCCGCATGCGGTTGAAGGCCCCGGTCACTTCAGCGACCTCGTCGCCTCCACGGGCGTCCAGAGCGTAGGTGAAGTCACCCTTCTCCAGGGCGCGAACCCCTTCGACCAGATTTCCCAGCGGCCGGGTGAAGGTGTGCGAAATAAAGAACACCAATGCGCTGCCCCCCAGCACCGCGGCCAGGCCCAGTGCCAGCAGCAGGCGGTTGAGGCTGTCGAGAAAGGCAGTCGCCTGATCGTAGGACTTAAGCACGCTCAACCGCACGGAAGGATTCCGGGCGCCGGCCAACTCCAGCGAAGTAATCAGGAAGCGTTCGTCCCCGAGTTGAATTTCCTCCGGTTCCGACCCTCCGGAGGCCGCACGAAGCAGGCCCTGCCGAGCCAGCTCTGATTCCTGCATCGGGGACAACGTGGTTTTCACCACGGCATCGCCGTAATAAAACGCTACCTGGCTGGCCGCAATCCGCCCGACCTGGGAGGTCAGCCGCTCATCAATTTCGTAGCCGATCACCAGAAAGCCCAGCAGGTGGTTTTCCTCGGCGGGACCAAAATAAATCGGCCGCAGGAAAACCTCGTAAAGATGCTGGCTGCCAAACCACCAGTGCCCCGAGCTTTCATCGCTCAGGGTCCCGGCCAGTGACTGCTGGGCCATCTCACGGGTCAGGCCAGGAGACGCGGTGTGCAAAGCAACCACGCGGCCGGTCCGGTCGGCCAGGATAAAGAGATCACTGCCCGCCAGCCGCCACAGTCCGCTGGACGCATCCTGAATGGTGGCCTCATGCTGCGTGGTCATCAACGCCCGCAGGTTGGGCAGGTCCGCCATCAACTCGGCGGAGTGCATCAGGGTGAGTTCACGTTCCCGCTGGAAATTCTGGAAGGTACTGACCGAATTGCGCAGGTCGGCGAAGATTTCCCGCCTGACCTGCTTCTGCACGCTGTGCCGCACCAGCAGAAGGCTGGTACAGGTGAGACCGGCGGAGATCAGCAGCATGGAGAGCAGAAACTTGGTGCGCATCCGAAGTTTCAGCATCGGTGCTCTCTCCTGCCGCCCGTGTGCCCTCTCTCAATCACGGTACAAACTTGTAGCCCATGCCGTGGACCGTTCGGAAGTGTACCGGATTGGCCGGATTTTTCTCCAGCTTCTGTCGCAGCTTCAGAATGTGATTGTCCACGGTGCGCGTGGACGGATAATTCTGATAGCCCCAGACTTCATTCAGCAGTTCGTCGCGGGAAATTACTCGCTCCGCATTCCGCATCATGAACTTCAGGGTCTTGAACTCCTGGGCCGTGAGCCCGATGGCCTGGCCGTCGCGCGTCACTTCCATCTTGGTAAAATCCACGGAGATGCCATCGAAACTGTTGACATCGCTGGTCGCGGACCGCGTGCTGCGCCGCAGCGCTGCCCGCACCCGCGCCAGGAGTTCTCGCGGACTGAACGGCTTGGTCACATAGTCGTCGGCGCCAAGCTCGAGCAGCAACACTTTGTCGGAGACATCGCTGGCCGCGCTGAGTACGATCACGGGAAGGGTGGGCGCCTGCAGTTTGATCTCCCGGCAAACATCCCGCCCGGACATGGCGGGCAACCTGAGATCGAGCACGACCGCTGACGGGGTTGCGGCGCGATACGCATCCAGCGCCGATTTGCCATCCGCACTGATTTCGACCGCGAAACCTTCCGCCTCAAACAAACGCTTGAGCGCCTTCTGGACCGCCCGGTCATCTTCGACCACCAGAATCCGTTCCATCGG
>DATGYF010000744.1:0-8410 GCA_035298145.1 Terriglobales bacterium
GTCCCGCGCCACGTAAGTTACCGCTTTTACAATCTCAGGGATGGGCAGCTCGGCGGGAATGTAAAAGACGTCGTCCAGGCTCTCGCGCGGCCAATCGGCATCGCGAAGTTTCTCCGCCGTAAGCAGGAACACGCGACAGCCCTCGCGTTTGCATTCGCGCATGAATTCCTGTCCCTTTTCGTAGGTGGTGATGCAGAGAAAGGTGAGCGGCGCGGATTCCGCCATGCGGGCCTCCCAATTCAGGGAAAAGACTATACCACCGGTCAGAGAGTCAAACGGCAACTCAGAAAATAAGGGTAATATCTAAATTCATCCAACCCTATGTGTTGAGAGCAGATTTTACGCATGCTGGCAAGGCTAGACTGAACATGACGATGACTGAGAACGAGAAAAGGCAGGTGTTGGCTGGGTTGAACGGACGAACCCAAATGCTGGCCTTCGAGGCGGCCACGGCAATTTGGCGGGATCCTGACCCGAGTCTGGAGCGCCCCTTGATCTCGATACTGACACATGGACGCCGACCGCTGAATCGCGCCGCCGCTGCATTCGCAATGCAGATCTTGAAAACGCCGCGCGGGGTCAAGGCCTTGGAGCGGTCGGTTAAGAACAGATCCGAACACCCGCGTGTCAGAGGCGGAGCGGCGGAGGCCCTTGCTCATGGTCATCGCAAGATGTCTCATGATGTATTGCTAAAAGAGCTTGGCGATCCCAGTAAGAACGTTCGATTCTGGTGTGCGTTCGCACTAGGCGAGATGGCCGAACGCCGGGCTGTCCCAGCCTTGAAGCGTCTTGCCGCGACTGACAAGAGGATCGTGAAAGGCCTTCACTCCGTTGCGAAGGAGGCGGCTGATGCTATTCGCAATATTCGGAAGAATGACAAAAGGCGCCGGCGCAAAAGTAGTTGTGTGTTTTGCGCGCGCGATTGACCTGCAGACGTTGAAACCTTGAGACCCATCAAAGAGCGGTTCGGCCGATCGTGCGGCCCGCCCTCCGCCGTGGAGGCGAAGGGCGGGACAGCGCGGCTGGCGCCGCGTCAATCAGTCGAAACTCTTACCGCCGCCAGTACGGACGGCGTACCACAAACTCGCGATGCACAGGTCGCGGCGCGATATACGGGCGCGTGTAGAAACCCGGGCGATAACCCCAGCCGGGACGAACATAGGGGCGAACATACGTCGGTCCATAGAAAAGCGGTGCCGGCCGGTAAGCGACAAAGGGTACTGGCGCGACGTACCGGTACGGACGAACGTAAACCGGACGCGGATAGGCTGGTCCGATCGCAATCACTACGCCGGCGTGCGCCTGCGGAGGGTTGACAAAGATCAGCATCGCCACCAGTCCGAACAGTGAAAGTGCGGTTTTCTTTAACATTGAGCGCCTCCAATCCTCACCCTGATTAAAACCCCGCAGGAAAGAAAAGTTGTTTTCTGAAGCCAACCTTAAGCCAGCCGTTTGAAGAGGTTAGACAGGGGAATCCAGGAGAAAATCGAGCCCGTCATCTATAATTCTCCCGCCATGAAACTCCTGACACCGGTGCTCTTTCTTCTCCTAAACCTTCTGCCCTCACCCGTGCTCGCGCAGGATCGTTCCTACGGCCGCTCCATGGTGATCACCGACCGCGGTATCGTGGCCACCAGCCACACTCTGGCTTCGCAGGCCGGGGCGCAGATCTTGGCGCATGGCGGTTCTGCAATCGATGCCGCGATTGCGGCCAACGCAGTGCTCGGCGTGACCGAGCCCATGATGAACGGAGTTGGCGGCGATCTGTTCCTCATTTATTGGGACGCCAAGACCGGCAAACTGTACGGCTTGAACTCAAGCGGATGGGCGCCACGCGGATTGTCGATTGAGTATCTGAAGCAGAAGGGCATTTTCCAGATGCCGCAGGCCGGAATCGATAGCGTGACTGTGCCGGGCGCCGTCGAGGGTTGGTCCAAGGCTCATGCCCGCTTCGGAAAGCTTCCCTGGAAAGATCTTTTCACGCCGGCAATTTATTACGCCGAGCATGGTTATCCCGTGCCTGAACTGATCCACGGTTTCTGGGAGGGAGAAGAGCAGGTCCTGAAGCAAACTCCGGAAGCGGAGCGCATTTATCTCCCCGGCGGGAAGCCTCCGGAGATTGGCGAGATGTTTTCCAATCCGGACCTGGGGAAGACCCTGAGGTTGATCGCAGAAGGCGGCAGAGACGTCTTCTATCGCGGCGAGATTGCGCAATCGATTGTAGCCACATCCACGGAATTGGGTGGGACCATGCAGCCCGATGATCTGGCCGATTTTTCGGCGGAGTGGGTGGAACCGATTTCAATCAATTACCACGGCTGGAAAGTTTACGAGCTGCCTCCGAACGGACAAGGCATGGCCGCGCTCGAAATGCTCAATATCATGAGCACCCTGCCTCCGGACAAGGCCGGGCCGCTGGCTCCGATGGAGCTGCACAACCGCATTGAGGCCATGAAGCTGGCCTACAGCGACCTCTATCGCTACAACGCCGATCCTCGTTTTGCCAAGGTGCCAGTCAAGGGGCTGCTGGCTCCTGACTATGCTAAACAACGCGCTTCGCTGATCGATCCCGCGAAAGCAAATTGCACTCCGGCCAGCGGCTCTCCGGCGAGGAGCGACACGACTTACCTGGCGGCCGTGGACAGGGACGGCAACATCGCTTCACTCATACAGAGCAATTACGACGCCTTCGGTTCCGGAGTCGCGGTCAAGGGCCGGGGATTTGTGTTGCAGGATCGCGGCGGCCTGTTCGTTCTCGATCCCAGCCATCCCAATGCGCTGGCGCCGCGCAAGCGGCCGTTTCACACCATCATTCCCGCCTTCATGGAGCAGGGCGACACGCACATCGGCTTCGGCATCATGGGCGGCCCCAATCAACCCCTGGCGCACGCGCAGTTTGTTTCCAACCTTGTGGACTACGGAATGAACATCCAGGCCGCGCTCTCCGAGCCGCGCTTCACTGTCCGGCCCACGGAGCAGGGAATTGGCTGCGACATCATCATCGAATCACGGGTTCCGGCGGAGACACTCACCGAGCTGGAGCAAAAGGGCCACAAGTTCAAAGTGAGGAAAGAGTATTCGACCGCGATGGGCCGCGGGCAAGCCGTACTGCATAATTCGAAAAGCAACGTGAACTTCGCGGCCTCCGACCCGCGGGCCGACGGCTCGGCTGAACCCGAGCCCGTTCCCGAACACTAGAACCGGTCTCATAGACTTGGCGGACTGGTTGTCTCTGTTCGCTTCCGGACACTGACTGTCCGTGGGCGGACAGAATGGGCCGCCTGGCTCCCGCACAATATTCGTCTTCTGCTTTCAAACCAAGGGGTTGCCTCAAAACGTCGATCGGTCAGAGTCCTGCTTAGAAATCCCATCTGGGCAACGGTTGCCCGCTGCGGACAGCTCCGCGGTACGAGTGAGGAAAGCGATGACCGGACTATTTCAGGACCTTCGTTACGCGACGCGCCAGCTTTGCAGGAGCGCCGGGTTTACCGTGGTTGCAGTGACCACGCTGGCGCTCGGAATCGGCGCCAGCACCGCGGTGTTCAGTGTGGTCGATCAGGTGTTGTTGCATCCGCTCCCATATCCAGACTCGGATCGAATCGTAAAGGTCTCGCAGACGTTCAAGGGCCTTCCGAACGACGCCGCCTCTCCCGCCAATTATCTGGATTGGGTTTCACAGAACCACGTCTTTGCCGAGATGGCAGCGTCTGACGGATGGCAAGGAAGCATATCGGCGGGAGATCGTCCGGAGCGGGTCAGAGGCACGATGACCACGCCAAGTTTCTTTCCACTCTTCGGAGTAGGTCCGGTTCTCGGGCGCGGTTTGGAGGAGAGCGACGCGCGGCCCGGCAGCGAGCATGTCGTGGTGCTCGGCTACGGCCTGTGGCAACGATACTTTGCGGCAGATCGCGCGATTGTTGGGCGTGACATCCGGCTCAATGGGGAGCAGTACACCGTGGTGGGCGTGATGCCGCCGAACTTTTCTCCCGAGGAGTACGGCGAGTTGTGGCTGCCCTCTCCGTGGGGAGTGCCCATTCATCCTCTGGCGCCTGACAAAGATCCACGCCAATTCAGGGACAGAAATTATCTTGACGTCTGGGCGCGGTTGAAGCCAGGAGTGACGATGCAGCAGGCGCGCGCGGAGTTCGATACCATTGGCCGCCGCCTGGAGAAGCAATATCCGGATTCGAACGACAAGATCGGAGTGAGCTTTTTACCTCTACACGAGTATATCGTCGGCGACATCCGGCCGGTCCTGCTGGTTCTGATGGCCGCGGTGGCTATCGTGCTCCTGATCGGGTGCGCGAACGTTGCCAACCTTCTTCTGGCCCGGGCCACCGCGCGCGCCAGGGAAATTTCGATACGAACGGCTCTGGGAGCGAGCCGGGAGCGTTTGCTCCGCCAGTTGCTGACCGAGAGTGGTCTGCTCGCCTTAACCGGAGGAGTCCTTGGGATTCTGCTGGCGGTCCTGGCCGTTCCGTCGCTATTGGCGCTCAGTCCACCGGATATCCGCCAGTTCAAGCAGATTGGAGTTAACCCGGAAGTGTTGGCGTTCAGTTTCCTGACGTCAGTTATCTGTGGAGTCTTGTTTGGCCTGATGCCCGCTCTGCAATCGTCACGATCGCACCCTAACGAATCCCTCAAGGAAGGCGAACGCGGGAGCACTCCGAAGCGGGGGCGAACCCGTTCCGCCCTGGTGATCGCCGAGGTTGGACTCTCGCTGGTCCTGCTGATTGGGGCCGGACTACTGGTCAGGAGTTTCGCACGACTTATGGATGTCAGCCCCGGCTTCGATCCGGATCATCTCCTGACCTTCAACCTTGGACTTCCGTCCTCCACCGATTCTGTTCATCAACTCGCGTTTTACCAGCAAGTCATGCAACGGCTTCAGGCGCTGCCAGGGGTGCAGGCTGCAGGTGCAGTGAGCAGGCTGCCGCTGGCTGGAGGCAACAGTTCACGTAGCTTTGGCGTTCCCGGAGTCGAAAAAGAATACGATGCGGACATTCGCGTCAGCACTCCCGACTATTTCCGCGCGCTGCGGATCCCCTTGCTGAAAGGCCGCACCTTCAGCGAGAGCGACCTCGGCAGCTCGCTCAATATGGCCGTGGTCAACGATGCCCTGGCGCGCGCTGCTTTCCCGGGACAGGACCCCATTGGCAAACAGCTCACCAATTTTGGCCCGGACAATTTGACGCTGCAGATCATCGGCGTCGTCGGGAATGTACGGCACGTCGGGCTCGATGAAGGTCCCCACTCTGAGATCTACCAGTTGCTCGGCCAGGCGCAATGGCCTTCGATGTTCGTGGCCATACGTAGCGCAACCTCTGATCCCACGAGCCTGACGTCGGCCGCGCAGAATGCGGTCTGGAGCGTGAATAAGGATGTCCCTCTCGCCAGCGTCCGCACTATGCAGGACCTCATCGCCAACTCCGTTCAACGGCGGAAGTTCAGCATGTTCCTGCTCTCCATTTTTGCTGCGGTGGCCATGCTGCTTGCGGCCATCGGACTCTACGGCGTCATGTCTTACTCAGTCGTGCAGCGCACTCACGAAATCGGAATCCGCATGGCTTTGGGAGCCAGCCGTCCCGTCGTGCTCGCACTGGTCGTGAAACAGGGAATGGCGCTCGCCCTCATGGGAATCGCAGCCGGCGCCATGCTTTCGCTCGGAATGACCCGGCTGATCGCGGGGATGCTGTTTGGGATTACAGCAACCGACCCTCTGACTTTCGCAGGCGTTGCCGCACTGCTGGGGACTGTGGCCTTCCTCGCGAACTACCTGCCCGCTCGCCGCGCCTCAAGGGTCGATCCCATGGTCGCGTTGCGATACGAGTAACGTTCGTGTGGGTCGGACACTCTTGTCCGACTGCATTTGACCTTTGACAGCGAGAAGGGAAAGTCAAAAGCGTCGGACAAGAGTGTCCGACCCACATTCGGCCGGTCAAGCCTGTTTGGGCAAGTGGCTACTTGGAAGCTATTCCTTCCAGCTGCGGCATCGCTTGCAGGGTCGCCTTCAGGCGGTGCACCACAGTTTCCTGGGGATCCATGCCTGTGATCCGCTGCTTGATGATGCCGTCTCCATCGATGACCAGGTAAGTGGGAAAGGATCGCACGGCAAACGTGCGCAGCACGCTCTCATTGGTGTCCCGATACTGCGGCCAATCCATTTTCTTGCTGGCGACGAACTCGCGCCAGGCTTTCTCATCCTTGTCGGCGCTGACGCTGATGAGCACGACTTTGGCGCTTGCGTATTTTCGGGTCAGCTCCTTTAACTCAGAAACGGAAGCGCGACAGGGCGGGCACCACGTCGCCCAAAAATCGAGAACGACTATCTCGCCTCGCAGCTGCTGGAGAGAAATGTCCTGCCCTTGCAGCGTGGTTACGTGAAAATCGGGAGCAAAATCTTCCCGCGCCCGCCTCGGATCTGCCATCAGCTTGCTTGCCTGGTCGGCGATGGACGACGGGGGATGCAGGGCGAGGCATTTGTTCAACTCCTCTTTCCCCTCCTCGTCCCTTGACTGGCGCAGCAGCACTGTCGCCAGGTTAAAGTGAAAGACGGGTTCACTGTTGGTCAGAGCGAGGGCGGCACGGTACTCTGCTTCTCCATCCTTCAGGTCTTTACCATCAGCGCCGCTCCGGCTCAGGATGGCAGTGCCTTTCATACTATGCGCGGCGGCTTTGATTGAATCCTTGTCCGCGACGGCAAGAGCTCGATCGCAGCTCGCAATCGCGTTTTTGAAGTCGCCCATGCGCTGATATGCAGCGGCCATGTTGAGGTAACAGACGGCGCACGAATTGTTCTGGAGCTTGTTGAGCTTCTTGAATATCTCCAGGGCATTTTTGTACTTGCCCGCCGCCAGCGCGTCATGACCGGCTTGAATCTGTTGCTGATAGTTCGAATCTGCTTCTGGCTGGGTGTTCTGGGCGCGCATCGGACACAGCCACCCCAACACAAAAGCGGCGGCGAGAAGATATTTGTGCATTGCGTGTCTTCCAAACTCCGGCTGATTCAGTTCGGGCCGGGAGTCAAAGCCGTCCGATTGTATCCGATTCCTCCTGATTTCATGAGATCGCCGGTAACCTGCCGGCGAATACCACGGTAATGACCGGCCTCATGAGCCCAGGCAGCCAGGTCAAATGGAGAGCGCTTGACCCGCATAACCGCGTTCGGGGCAAGCGTTGTAATATGTTTGCGTTCGTCCCGGCATGACGGGCCCAGGATCACGCAGGCGAGATCAAAACCATGACCAACAATAAGAACGGAAAGCCTCTCCGCTCCACCCACTGGTTCGGCCTCCAGGATCGAGATGGATTCATTCATCGTTCGTGGATGAAGAACCAGGGATTTCCTTCCAACCTGTTTGACGGCCGGCCGGTAATCGGAATCTGTAACACGTGGTCCGAGCTGACGCCGTGCAACGCTCACTTCCGGATGATTGCGGACCGGGTCAAGCGCGGCGTGTACGAGGCCGGCGGATTCCCTCTGGAGTTTCCGGTAATGTCGCTCGGGGAAACCAATATCAGGCCCACCGCCATGCTCTTCCGCAACCTGGTGAGCATGGATGTGGAAGAATCGATCCGGGGCAATCCCATCGATGGAGTAGTGCTGCTGTGCGGCTGTGACAAGACCACGCCTTCGCTGATGATGGGAGCGGCGAGTTGTGATTTGCCGGCGCTGGTGGTTTCGGGCGGCGCCATGCTGAATGGGCATTTCCGCGGCGAGACGATCGGCTCGGGCACCAGTGTGTGGTCGATGAGTGAAGACGTGCGCGCGGGCAAGATGAGCTGCGCCGACTTCATGGACGCCGAATCCTGCATGTCGCGCTCGGCCGGCCACTGCATGACCATGGGCACGGCCTCGACCATGGCGTGCATGGTAGAAGCGCTGGGCATGGGCATGCCGCAGAATGCGACGATTCCCGCAGTCGATTCGCGGCGCTACGTGCTGGCCCAGGAAGCCGGCCGGCGCATTGTCCAGATGGTTCGGGACGACGTAAAGATGTCGCAGGTTCTGACCCGGAAGGCTTTTGAGAATGCGATTCGCGTGAATGCAGCCATCGGCGGCTCCACCAACGCGGTCTTGCATCTGCTGGCGCTGGCCGGCCGGGTGGGAGTCAAGCTGGAACTCGAAGATTTCGATCGCCTGGGACACGCGCTTCCTTTGCTGGTGGACCTGATGCCTTCCGGCAAATTCCTCATGGAAGACTTCTACTACGCCGGCGGGGTGCCGGCCGTAGTCCGCGCCCTCGGCGAACTGATCAACCGGGACGCACTGACCGTCAACGGCAAGACCATGGGCGAGAACACGGCCGAAGCCCCGTGCTGGAATGCCGAGGTAATTCATGGCCGCGACAATCCCATCCGGGAGCATGCCGGCATTGCCGTGCTGCGCGGAAACCTGGCCCCGGGGGGC
>DATGYF010000745.1:0-8512 GCA_035298145.1 Terriglobales bacterium
CTTGCGACCAAGAAAATCCCGAATGGCGCCCGCGATTTCCTGATGGTGCGTTTCGAGCGCGAAGTGGCCGGTATCATAGAAACGTACCTCGGCGTTCGGATTGTCACGTTTGAAAGCTTCCGCACCCGGAGGCAAAAAGAACGGATCACTCTTGCCCCAGACCGCGAGTAACGGTGGCCGTTTGGTGCGGAAGTATTCCTGGAACTTTGGATAGAGCGCGACATTGCTCGCGTAATCCAGGAACAGGTCAAGCTGGATCTCGTCATTGCCGGGCCGCGCCAGCAGAGCGGAGTCCAGTTCATAGGCCTCCGGCGCCACCAGGGTCTGATCCTGGACGCCATAGAGGTATTGAGACTTGGTCGCCTCGGGCTTAAGGAATTCGCGCAGCGCAGCGCGATTCTCCGCAGTTGGCTCCTTCCAGTACTTCTGAATCGGGTTCCAACCCTGGCTCAGGCCCTCCTCATAGGCGTTGCCGTTCTGCGAGATGATAGCGGTGATCCGTTCCGGGTGCGCCAAAGCCAACCGAAGCCCCACGGGCGCGCCATAGTCGAAGACGTAAATCGCGTAGCGTTCAAGACCGATAGTCTGGGTGAAGGAGTCGATGACCTTGGCCAGGTGCTCAAACGTGTAGCGGAACCGTTTGCGGTCAGGTGCATCCGAGAAGCCAAATCCCGGGAGGTCGGGCGCGACCACATGGTAGCGGTCCGCCAGGGCAGGAATAAGGTTACGGAACATGTGCGACGACGTCGGAAAGCCGTGTAACAGGAGTATGGTGGGAGCGGTTTTTGAGCCGGCTTCGCGATAAAAGACCCTGGAGCCGTCAACGATGGCATGTTGGTAGCTGGTCATAATGTATCTCCTCAGAAGATTTGGCCGAGGCGTACCCGACCAGAGCGCTGGTCTTGCAACGTTTCAAGCGCTCCCACCATCAGATGTGCTAACCTACAAAAAGATTCTTTATCGGTGTTATCATGGTTGAGATCGCAGAATGGACCAGGCTGGGACAATTCGCACTTCTGACTGGAAAGACGGGTTTCTCTTCGTCGGCAACCAACTGGCTCTGGACTTCGTGAACACACGGCCAGTCCAGAACGGTGAACCGATCGAGTTGCTTCCGGACTTCCCTGCGCTCTTACGCTGGTTTCAGGCAGCCGGCCTGCTGACCTCTCGTGAAGCGGCGAATCTCCAGCAGCAGTGGGGCCCGTCGATCCGGGCCCGGAACGTCCTGGAAGCCATGCGCGCGTTGCGGGAAAGACTGTGGAAGGAGATCCTCTCCTGGGAAGGTGGAGGTGCTGTTCATCACTCCACTGTGGATGAACTGAATCGATTGATGGCAGAGCACCCCATGCGCACCAGGCTGAAAAAGATGGGACACGCACCCTCAACGGAATTGTGGTTCGACTCGCGGAAACCCGAAGATCTGTTTGCTCCGCTGGCGCACGGTGCCGCTACGTTGTTCGCCAACGTGGATCGCAATCGCATCCGCAAGTGTGATCAATGTGTACTGCATTTTCATGACACCAGCAAAAAGGGAACGCGACGATGGTGCAGCATGCAACTGTGCGGCAACCGCCTCAAGGTTGCAGCCTATGCTGCTCGGCGACGCGGGCATGCTCTGCGACAAAACGATTGAATTTATAAGACCGGAATGAGTTCAGCCGCTGAAAACGGCTTGTAACTTCGGTGCTGGAGGTGCATCTCATTTGCGCGGCCGAAGTGTGTGTCGGGCGCAAATTCACGAGAAACCGAGGAAGAATCTTCATGAGGAAGACGATTTGTAAATTAATGGCCATGTGGCTCCTGGCTGTATCCCTTGCGGCATTTGCACAGTCCGGTGACAACATGAAGCAGGACAGCATGAAGCACGACGACATGAAGCAGGACCAGATGAGCAATGATCAGATGAAGAAAGACGACATGAAAAAGGACAAGAAGTCTAAGAAAACCAAGAAAGACAAGATGAAGAAGGACGACATGAAGAAAGACGACCACATGAAGCAGGACGACAGCATGAAGCACGACGACAGCATGAAGCACTAGCCTTCGCCCGCATTCCTCAACTTCGAATTCAGGGTAGCCGGAGTATCGCCGGATACCCTGAGTTTTCCAGAGAACAGTATCGAGCGGGCCCTGGGCGAAGTCAGCCGGCATTCAGGTACTGCTTCATACATCGGATGCAAGGCGCATACCCCTCGCGTTGCGCTTCGCGGGCCGTCATTGTCCGAATGTGTGCTTTGTCGTGGATGAACGGACACCCCGCTGCGTGAAACGTCTTCCCGTCGGTTGCAACCACGACCAGCATATCCAGAGGAACACGGGCCCCGGGTTGGGCGTGCTCTGAACGGAGCTCAGGATGGCTGAAGACCGAAGATCTGGCCGCCTCGAAGCTGCCAGCAACCAAGACGGCCGCTGCGGCCGCAACCATCCATCCGAGAAAGTCTCGCCGGCTACCATGCGTATTCTCCTCGTTCAGCCTGTGCTGCAGGCGCTGGCTGAAGCCCAGCGGAACTTCAATCATCCGTTCATCGCCGTACAGCTGAACGACGTTGCGCGTGCCGTCAAGCACAGCAGCACAGCGCCGGCAGCCGCGGATGTGCTCTTCCATGGCAAGCCGCACGTGCGGCTCGACCCCACCATCAAGGTAGTTCGAAATCTCGCGCCAGACTTCTTCGCAGTTGACTACCATGGCTTGGTCCCCTTTTCGAACGACAACTTACTGTTCCAGCTACCGCCGAGCCCCGGCGCCAACAGATCGCGCAACATCAGCCGTGCCCGCAGCAAGCGCGTCTTAACCGACGCGCTTGAGATCCCAAGTGCCTTAGCAGTTTCCTCGATACTCAGATGTTGCATGTCGCGCAGGACAAATACTTCCCGGTACTTTTCTCCGAGCGATGCCAGGGCCTCGGCGAGCTTTTGCCTTACTTCTTTTCGCTCCAGAGCCTCCGACGGGATCTCACGCCAGTCTGCGAAGTCGCGGGGTACATAGTTGCCCTCCTCGTCCTGATGGTCATCGATGGGCTCGATCCTGTCCGCGTGCTGTCTTCTTATCCGCATCCGCGCCTCATTGACGGTGATCTGGATCAACCATGTGCTGAACCGCGATTCCGCGCGAAATTGCCGAATGTGCTTGAGCGCTTTCAGTACCGCCTCCTGGACGACGTCCTCGGCATCGGCCTCGTTGCGCAAAATAGCTAAGGCTGTGGAGTAGATGCGCCGCTCGTAAGGTCGAACCAGCTCATAAAAGAGTTCCTGCTCGCCGTCCCGGATGCGCCGGATCAGCATCTCCTCGTTGAACTGCTGGGCTGGATCTGTCAGCGAAGTCGTTTCTCCCGGCATCACTCCTCACCTGCACCCCTGACCTTCCTCTACCGCACACCGCACTACTCCGACGGATATTCCGGGTCCTTCTTCCATCCGGTGAACATGGAAACGAAGTTGTTCCAGCCGTGCAGGACCACCATCACCAGATGTCCGAAAACAAACGCCAGCATGGCCCACATGATCAGGAAATGCCAGACCCGCGCCCAGTGGAAGCCGCCCATCATCCACGCCAGCCAGGAAAACTGCACCGGTTTCCAGACCGCGAGACCAGTCAGCGCCGACAGTACCCCCAAAGCAATGGCAGAGGTGTACGCGTGCTTCTGGAGCGGGTTATAAGCTTCTCTTACGGGCGGCCTGGGAGCGAAGAAGAAGTAGTGGCGCAGCATCGGCCATACTCCCGGCAGGTCCCGTCGTACAAAGAGCACTTGTTTATAGTTTCCGCTGAAGATCTGGTAACCGATGTACACGAGGCCCGTCGCAATATAGATCCACATGAAGGTAAGGTGCCATTGCAGCGCACCTCCCAGCCATCCGCCGAGGGCAAAGGCTTTGGGCCAGTTGAGCAAGTCTTTCTGCGGGATCTTTGCCCCGAAGCTCGGGAATGCCCGAAAGATCTGGAGTCCGCTGCCTACCATCACAAACAGCGAGATTGCGTTCAGCCAATGACAAAGGCGTACCACAAAAGGGTGTTCATAGACGGCCTCGGTAATGTCACCGGTCTTCGCGTCTTCGATTGCTGTCGCGCGGGTTGCCATCGTCAACTCCTCGGGACTACAGGCTATAGAATTCGGAGTACCCTTGATCTTCCCAGTAGCCGACTTTGCCCAGCACGTGGCTCACGCTGAGATCGGTGAGGTACTTTGCCTGCTTGTAGCCAATCTTGGTCGGAATGCTCAGGCGCAAGGGAGCGCCATGCTCGCGGGTCAGCGGCTGGCCATACATCTCGTAACAGAGCAACGACTGCGGGTGCATGGCGGTGGCCATATCGAGCGACTCATAGTAGTCATCCGCACATTCGACGGTCACGAAACGCGCGGTCGGGTCGGCGCCGATCGTTTTGAGGAAGTCGGAGAGGCGCACCCCCCCGAAGTTGCCGATCACGTCCCACCCTTCCACGCAGACATGTCGCGTGCTTTGCGTCACCTTCGGCAAAGCCTGAATTTGCGCCAGCGTATAGTCTCCAGGCTTTTGTACCGAGCCCGCCACGGTCAGGGTCCACTTGTCGAAATCCACGCCGGGGTCGTCAACGTCGTAGTCATTAATGGGAAACTTTTCGAAGGGGGTCAGATCGGTGTCGGCAAACGTAGGTGCCAAATGCCCGGAGCGGAACAGCCTTGCTGACGCCCAATCGCTAAAGGCGAGGCCACCCTTGAGGAGCGGCTTCTGGAGCTGCGGGATGGCAAAGGCTCCCAACGCGAGTACAGGCGTGAGTTTCAACAGCTCCCGCCGGCTGATGGTCTTGAACTTGCGGCTATCGGTTCGTGGCTTCATCCGAGCATTCCTTGCAAGTGACACGAGAACCAGATGAGATTCGCGAGTCAGCAAAAAGTTACAGGGTGATCATGGATGATTGTCCCGGCAGGATCAACCGTAAGTTTTAAGATCTCCTCAGGCGGCCTGCGCAACAGGGTTATATCCCAGAAGGAACTGAGCGATTGACTCGTGTTTGTGAGGAGACGCCCCGGGCAGCAAGTTAAGCGAGGCGCGAGGCAGCGCCGCCACATTCGGGACAGGTGTGAAGCTCCTCGATGAATCCGCCGAGGCCCGGATCGGCCTGCCCAATATCTTGCGGCTCGGCAGTGTACACAAGCTTGTCGCAGTGGTGATTCATCTCGACCCTGCAACTCGGGCAAGTCATTTTGTCTGTCCTGGTCACTGCAGCCCTCCTTGTTTTCGGCGATCAGTCGATCGATATTCGCGCGCGACCGTGGCGCAGCGTCTTCGCCATCCAGATGAGTTCTTTCAAAAACTTATCGATGCGCCGAATGTAGGACTCATCGAGAAGTCTTCCATCCTCGGTAAACACTTTCTGAACGCTGGAGAAATTGACATCCCAGAAAATCGTAACCAGCCCCAGTTCACGCATAACCGGCAGCAGGTTCTGAATTACTCTGGTTCCGCCAAACGGCCCGGCTGATACGCCCACTATACCGACCGCCTTGTGAATGTATTCTTTGAGACAACTGTCCAGGACATGCTTCAAAAGACCGGAGTAGCCGTGGTTGTACTCCGGCGACACGACCACCAATGCGTCAGCCTTGCTCATCTTGGCGGAGAATTCGGCTTGCTTAATGGCCTCGCCCGCATCGTTGGTGGGCAGGGGAAGCTTTGCGATATCGATGAGGTCGGTTTCAACCCCGGCGCACTTGCTCAGTTCTCCGGTAACAAGCTGAGCCGCGTGCAGGCTCATGCGGCCCATCCGGGCTGTACCCAAGATCACCGGGATGAATAGAGGACGGTCTGCTTCCATAACCAGTTTCTTTGAGCAATTAAAGTGACCGAGTCTTTCTGCGAGCACAAGGTCCGTTACCTGCGAGTGAGATTCGCATAATGGCAGGAAGTGACGAAATCCAGTCTCCAAAAGTGACCCGATGCTTTGGCTGGATTGTCACTGTGGGAGAGGGCGGAGCATCCTATCTTTGTATATGGCTACAAGAACCCTCACTCCCATCGCTGACCTGTTCGAGGCCCATCTTACGGTCAGCGACCTTGATCGGGCGGTCGCCTTCTATAGAGACCAACTCGCCTTGCCACTGGCGCACATTGTTCCCGAGCGAAAAGTTGCGTTCTTCTGGATTGGTGCTCGCGGGAAGGCGATGCTCGGCCTTTGGGAGGCGGGGACCATGCCGATGAGTTTCAGTCTCCATGTAGCTTTCCAGGTTACGCTCCCCGATCTGCAAGAGGCGCCTTCGCGTTTACAAAGCGCGGGAATCGAACCGAAAGACTTAGCCGGCCTTCCAACCGAAGAGCCCGTCGTCCTGGCCTGGATGCCTGCGGCTTCGGTGTACTTTCACGACCCGGACAATAACCTGCTGGAGTTCATTACGATGCTGCCGGATCCCCCGAGACCCGACCTTGGCGTACTCCCCTGGAGTGACTGGGTCCGAAAGACAACCGCAGTCTAGTCAGCGCTGGTGCTCAGGAGCACAGCCGCTGGTCCGCGATAGGAAAAAGTCGGCCCGCCGATAGCAAGCTGCTCAATAAGAGACGATTCAGGGTTAAAATAAACCGTTGATCGGTTTCACGTCACTAAGGAGGAGCAATGGCATCCGCGCAGAACTGCGGCAGTGAGCAAGTACCCGCGGCACTTCGATCCAGTGACCGCTTGACCCTGGGATTGATTGGCATCGGAGTGGTATTCGCTTCCCTGGGTCTGGGCGAGGCTGTGTATCGATTCCTGTTCCTCGATTTCGATGGAGCCACCGATCGCCTTCCGATCGAGATGTTGTTCGGGCTAACCTTTGCCTGGATAATTACGAAACTGGCCAGAAGGATTTACCAATACCGACTGGAGACGTCCGCCAGAATCAACCTGATACGGGATCGCAATTACAAGATTCGTCACGCGGTAGAGGCAATCATTCCCGTACCATTTCCGGGCAATCAGCAATCGATCCGGGTGATTCGTGAAGAAGTGGATCGAATTGAAGGGGCATTGAC
This sequence comes from Terriglobales bacterium, assembly GCA_035298145.1. GTDB lineage: Bacteria > Acidobacteriota > Terriglobia > Terriglobales > Acidobacteriaceae > JAIQFF01. The sequence continues at coordinate 6,982 of DATGYF010000745.1, forward strand.
CGAGATCGCCTCGTGGTAAGCCACGACCTTCAAGGCGGCCGTTCTACGGTAGGATTCTTAGAATTTGCGCACCGGGCATGACGCGGGTCTGACTCGGATCGGGACGGACTTCCCTGGAACTGCCTTCTGGCAGGTCCCCATTATCGGCCCGCAGAAACTTCAGGTAGTTAGGCCGCAGGGAGGCAATCAGTTCCCGCCGGTTCCTGGTCGCGAGCGGCTTGCCCACATGAATCTTGCCCATTCCCCGGAGGACTGTTTCCGGCGCCACACCTGCGAACATCATAAGTGGCCAGGTAAAATTAGGGCCGTTCAGTTTACGCAGACGGTAGAGCCACATGAATATCGATCCCGCGCGCCAGGCCATCGGACCCCACCAACTGTACTGGCCAGGGCGCAAATTGTGCTTCCAGCACTTCATCATCAGCTGCCATTGCAGTGGGCTGAGCTGGCGAGTGCGAGTGACGCCGGTTTGATGCTCCATGCGAGTGTCGTGCAGAGGGGTGAAGATCGAAGGCACGAGAAACGCAAACAGGCCGCGACGATCCATCTCGTACACGAGGTCGAGCGTTTCTCGCGTGTCCTGATCGGTTTCGCCCGGGTTGCCGATCATCAGCGTCATCATGGGAAACCAGTTGTTCTGGTTGGCGACGCGCAGCCCTTCGAGAACGACGCTCGGCCAGTCGTCAATGGAGAATGGAACCGCTTTGCTGGGCATTATCTGCCTGGCCATGCGCACCGAGCCAGTCTCCAGCCCAATCAACGGGACCAGGGCCTTCTTCTGCGGGTGAGTGCTGAGCCGCGGCAGATGAATGGGACTCTTCGGGAGCAGCACCTCCGAGAGCTGCCGGATCAACTCCGGGTCCACCACGAAAGGCGCCATGGTGCAGTGGCTCAGCAGGTGTTGTTCGACCCCCGGTGTGTTGACGATTTCGGAATACAGGTCAACCAGAGCTTCACGGTTGGGGAAGAAGAACGGAGTGTCGGTGTGCACCTGGCCCCAGATGAACATGTCCTCGGTAGCCAGAGAGATCAGTTTGTTGCCCTCACGCACGTTGGCGCGCACGGCATCCATAATCCGCGCCTTGGGCATATCGATCTGCGGGTTCAGGTCGGGCACACAGAACTGACACCTGCGGCCGCACCCGGTAGTCATCTCTACCACGCCGAACGTGGTGCGCTTATCGGGGAAGAGGATAGCGTCGCGGGAGGTGGGATGAGCCAGGCTGATTTCTCGCGGCAGCTTTTTTCCCGCAATCGCCTTCTGGAATAGCGCCAGAGTGTCCGGGGACTCACTACGGCCTTCGGCCACGCAGTCCACCCCCAACTCCTCGAACGCGTTGGTTTGCGTGATCTGCCAGCCGCCCGACCCGCCCACCACCACCTGAAAATTCCCGCGATAGGGGCTGGACTTGATCTTATTGAACATCACACGGGAGTAAATCGAATTCAGGGGCTCTTTCGACGAGCCATAAATCGAGGTATATACGCCTGCCGCGAATGTGACGCCCAAAGGGTTGTGCGTGGAGACGGC
>DATGYF010000746.1:0-5969 GCA_035298145.1 Terriglobales bacterium
CCGACGTCAGCGAACCCTTGAGAAAGTGCCCAAAAGCCGAAGACGGCTCCTTGTTCAATCCCTGGTCCACCCAGTTCAGCCCTTGGTCGTAGCGATGCGTGAGGTAGTGCAGGTTTCCCAGGTTGAAATAAGCGGCGGCATCGTTCGAGTTCAAGCGGATGGCATGCTGAAACTGTTCCTCAGCGGCCGCGTACGATCCCTTGTTCAGGTAAGCAGTGCCCAGATTGTTGCACGCGGGATAAAAATCAGGCGCAATCTGCAGTGCCTTTTCGTAATGCTTGATAGCCTCATCCGGCTTGTGGTGTGCGTCCGCTTTGACTCCAGCGTCGAATTCCTTAATCGCCGGCCGGGGAAACAGTTTTTTCAGGTCCGCTGAACTGGTCAGATGAGGATTGCCGCCCGTCACCGCGCGTGAGTCTGGCTTCGGCTGGTTCCGGGGGGTCAGGAAAATGTTGAGCATGCGTACCGAGGTGGTTTCCGGGTCGATGCTTACGGTTTCGCTGGCAGGAAAGTAGGCTTCGTCGTCGATCTTGATGTGGTAAATATTTCCGGGGAGACTGTTAAAGCCAAACCGGCCTTCACCATCGGTATAGACGGTATTGATGACCGTTCCCCGACCCTCGAGACTAATCAAAACGGGATTGGGAAGCTCGGTACCCGGACTCACTCGCACCTGCCCGGCGATGCTGCCACCGCTTACCTGCGCCGCCACATGTTTGCAAGAAAAAAGAAGAAGCGCGAGACAGGGCAGGAGCAACCCGTGACATCGGGCGTTGAAGAGTCTGTACATAGCCGCCCCAAATAAAAATGGGGTCTGCTCCGTAGCGGCGGAACAGACCCCAGTCAGATCACCGAGCTTGGTTAGAAAGCGATCTTCAAACCAAACTGCAGGTTGCGCGGGTTAAAGGTGCCGCCCGCTTGGCCAAAGCTGCCGGAGTTGGTCCGCATATTGGTTGCGCCGCCCGCTCCGGGAAGTAAAAAATTGGTGTGGTTCAGTACGTTGAATGCTTCCGCACGGAATTCCATTTTTACCCTCTCCGTGATCCGGATGTTCTTGAACAGGGACGTTTCCCAGGACACGAAGCTCGGACCAACGAAGCTGTTTCGCGCCATGTTTCCGTTGCAACCCAGGCAAGGCACGCTGAACAAACCGTTTGCACTGCTCAGGCTGCTGGCGTCGTTGGTGTTCGGAGCCAACTGGAAGGCCGAACCCCATCCGTTTGCCCACTGATCGTGGCTGGGCGTGAAGTGGTCTACGGAAGCATTTGGCCGGTCGTTGCGAATGCCGTCCAGGTTGTAGTCGCCACCAGCGTTAACGCAGACCTTGCTGTCGATCTGGGCTTGACTGCATCCCGCCACGAAAGTATTCGGGCCGGTGAAGACTCCGATGCTCCCTACGGGATCTCCGCCGTTGGTAAACGTCCAGGGCTCCCAGTGGGCGCCGGTCTGCCAGGAAACAATCCCGTTGTACTGCCAGCCGCCGAGAATGTGCCCCAGGATGCCTTCCTGCGACTTGTAGAAGGGAAGCTCGAAGATATAGTTCGCAACCAGCCGCTGCCGGACATCGTAAATCGAGTTGCCGCGGTCGAGGCCTGGGAGCAAAACGTCAGTGGTATAGCCATCACCGCCGCCGGCGCCATTGGAACTGGTGGAACCGCTATGCCAAGTCGACCCGTCATCGATGGAATGACTCCAGGTGTAGTTGACATTGAACGCCATTCCGTGGCTGACCTGCTTTTTCAGGCTGAGTTGCAGTGCATTGTAGTTGGAGTTGACCTGGTTTGCCCACACCCGTAAGGTGCCGAAGTTCGGATTCAGGCGGCCTACGGCATTACCCGGAGAGTTAACGGTGTCAATCTGGCTGCACAGTCTGCGGCCCAGGTTGTCGGTCACACAATCGCCTTCGGGCAGGCGCTCGCCGGGAATACGGTTTACGTTCTGGGCCCGGAACAGCTTGTGCCCGGTGGTGCCCACATAGTTGGCTTCCAGAACCAGCTTGGGCAGCAGCTCCCGCTGCACGCCCAGGTAGTAGTTATAGACGTAAGGATCGCGAATACCTTCCGGAAACACGATTCCTGTCAGAATGGCCAGATTCGGGTTGGTCGCGTCCCAGCCAGTCAGATTACCGGCGGCTTGCGCGCCCGTGCCCTGGTTCGGGTTGGTGGGCGGGCCACTGAACGATGGTGCTGAGACCGTATCCGGTTGGCAAGTTGGGTTGCAGGTATACGGCCCGTAAATAACCGTGTTTACGTCGCCCGCAAGGGAATTGGTCGCCGCGTTAAATGAATAATACGGTAAGTTCCAGCGCGAGTTCGAGAGTGGGTTGTACAGGGTCCCTTCGTAGGACACGCCGAAGCCGCCGCGCAACGAGGTCTTGGCGTCTCCAAACACATCCCAAGCGAAACCTACGCGGGGTCCGAAGTTATTGTGGTCACCCGCGCCCAGGCTCTTGGCGGTGGTGAACCCTCCCGGACCGCAAACGCCTGCCAGCTGGGCTTGCGGATCGTTGCAGGGCACGCTGGCGTCCTTGATCTGACCGGCGCCGGTAGTAATGTTGTCTATAAAGCTGCTGCCCGGCCCTTTGATGAAGGTGGTTACCAGGTCGTTTAGTTCATTGTGCCGGCCATAGAGATCGTAACGCAGGCCCAGATTCAGGGTCAGGCGGCGCGTAATTTTCCAGTCGTCCTGGAAGAACGCTCCCGTCTCCAGGTTCCGCCAGTGGCGGACGTTGCTGGCCAGGTGGGCGGGCTGATTGGTCAGGATTCCCGGATCCACTCCTGCCGACATGGTATAGGGCGAATCCGCCGCAAAGAACAGGAAGTCGGTAAAGTAGTACGACGGACGGGCGACGCTGAACTCGCTGTTCTCGATATTCCGGCGCACATCAACTCCCACCTTCATGTTGTGATTGCCGTGCGAAATCGAAACCATATCGGAATAGCTGTAAATATTCTCGTGAAACGTCTGCGGGTATCCCGAGTACGAACCAAAGCCCATGGAGCCGTCGTCGAAGCGGATATCAGGGACTCCGGGCAGCGCGGTATTGACGTCAGGACTGAGGTTTCCCGCATACCCCGCCCGGAATTCGTTCAGAACCGATGGGCTAAAGGTATGGGTCAAGCTTATTTGGCCGTTGGGATTTCGGATCAGAACGGGATTAAGGAAGCCCACTCCCCGGCCGTTACTGTTGCTGGTGTTGGGAAATCCAAATCTGTCCGGCAAACGGTTCCAGGCAAACTGCGCAAACAGCCGGTCCTTGGAAGAAAGGTTGTAGTCCAGGCGTCCCGAGGCTTCACGTCCGTTATACAGGTTTCCCGTACCGGTATTGTTCTGATTCTGCGAACCGCTGATCGCGATGGTGCTGAGCTGGAAGGGAACTCCCGTGCGGGCAAAACTGCCGGCCTGAAGTCCCGGGATGGCCCCGCAGCCGGCTGTAGCCATCGCCGCCTGATCTTCAGCGGTCACTCCAATGATCGCCGCCATACGGCTCGCAATTAGTGCATTCGAGTTGTCCGGGCACAAATATCCGGAAAGAACACCCTCTGCGGCCGCATGCCCGCCATAATAGGTTTCCATGTCGATCGCGTCGTGTCCGCCCGCCGTTGGAGTGAAGTTCCTATACAGTAAGGCGGCGGCTGAGTTCGGGAGCCCAGTGATGACGGCTTGGCGGAATTCTGGAGTCTCCGCCGTGACCGTGGTAGGCGGTTGAGACTCGGTGAACCGGCTGTCTTGGTACGACAAGAAGAAAAAGAGCTTGTCCTTAATTAGCGCGCCGCCGAAGGTTCCGCCAAACTGGTTATAGCGCAGGGCCTGCCTCGGTGTCCCGGTCTGGTTGCCGAAGAAGTTGTTGGCGTCGAAGAAATCGTTACGGCCGAAGTACCAGCCGCTTCCGTGGTACTGATTGGTTCCTGACTTTGTGATCAGATTGGTCACGGAACCGGCGCTGTTGCCATATTGCGCCGACATGTTCAGGGTCAACTCCTGAAATTCCTGGACTGTGTCTTCAATCGGCTGGTTCACGGCACCGCCGCTCAACCCCTTGTTGGAGGAGCCGTTGATCAGGAATCCGTTGAAGTTCTCCCGCAGACCATTGACCACGGTGTTAGCGCCAGCCTCGGACACGACCCCGCGCACATTCACCGCACCGGGCGCCAGTTGGATCAGGTCGTAAACGTTGCGACCATTCGACGGGAGGTTCGCTACCTGAGAGATGGCCACAGTGTTTGCCAGCTTCGAGTCTTCCGTGTTTACCGCAGGCGCTTCGCCGGTGACTTCAATCACCTCTCGCGTCTGCCCTAATTGCATGGCGAAGTCGGCACGCTGAATAGTGCCGGCGTTCAGTACCAGGCCTTTGTTCGTACTGGTTTTGAAGCCTTGCGCTTCAGCCGTGATCTGGTAGGTCCCGGCGGGCAATTCGTTAAACTTGTAGAGCCCGGCCGGCCCAGTCGTCGTTGTGACCGATAAATTGGTTCCAACGTTGGTCACAGTGACCTTGGCGTTCGAAATGGCCGCGCCCGACGGATCGGTGACGGTCCCGGTGAACTGGCCGTTCTGGATTTGCGCGAACGCGCCCAGGGACAGTGCCAACAGCGACAACGACAGAAGAATCAAGTGCAGTTTCTTCATTGACCTACCCTCTCGCACTATCAAGATGTTTTTCCAACTTAAACCCCGGAGCCCGAGCTTACCGGCTGAGACATTGGGTGTGCCGGATAGCTTTCTGACAACAGACTGTCATTGTCTGTTATGTGTATCTTGCTGATTTAATTGAACTAAAATCGCTGGGTATGGCAAAAACACGTAACCCCCACGGGACAAATAATTGACAATTATTTGGCACGTAGCCCTCCAAAAGGTTTGCGTAATGCTATCAATGGTTTAGGGGATGACGGGTCGGTTACAACTATGGCGAATTATAGACGTTCCCCGACAGCACTCCAGAATTTGGAAGATTGTCAGGTAAGTCAGCCCCATTTGAGCGATAGTGCTGTGAAATTTTGTTATGCCGGTTCGCGCTAGCGGATGGGCTCCTCCGCAGTGTTTGCCGCCCCTTGTTTCGTGGCTTCGGCCTCCGGCGCCCCACAACTCCGGCCCCTTCCTCGATGACCAGTTCCTGATCAGTATCCTGCCTGGCAATCTGATCGACGCTGCCCGAGGGCCAGCGGACGGTGATGGAATCGACCCGGGTGGCCCCTCCCAGGCCGAAATGGATCCGGGGGTCGCTGGCCGACTCGAAACTGCTGTTGGCCCGTACCTCGGCGCTTTGCTTCATCGCGCCGGCCGTCACTTCCACCCTGGCTCCGAAGCCGTCGCGATTGGACTTTTTACCCACCATCTTGATGCCCAGCCAGTGTCCCTTCCTGGCCGACTGATTACGCAGGAGAACCGGAGAACCGTCCAGGACCGTAACCAGCAGGTCTTGACTGCCGTTGTTCAGGAAATCAGCGGTGGCTGTGCCGCGGGCCACATAACGCCGGGAAAGGGCAGGCCCTGCCTGGAGGCCCATCTCGGCAAACTTTCCATCCCGCAGGTTGCGGAACAGCAGCGGCCGCTCGGCATAGGTGACGCCGAAAGAATGCTGGTCCACCTGCGGATTCACGTGCCCGTTGGCGACGAATATGTCAGGCCAGCCGTCGTTGTCGAAGTCAAAAAACTTTACCCCGAAGCCGAGGAAGGGGACGCTTACCGGACCAAAGCCGGCGCCTCCTGCCAGGTCGGTGAACTGACCATTGCGATCATTGTGATAGAGGTTGTTGGTGTCGTCGGAGAAATTGGTTTTGACGATGTCGGCCCAGCCGTCGTGATCGTAGTCGGCGGAGTCGATGCCCATCCCGGCCTGCTCGCGTCCGTCCGAACTGTAGGCCACACCCGACTCCGCGCCCACTTCGGTGAATCCGCCTTTGCAGTCGTTGTGGTAGAGCAGACTGGGCGAGGAATCGTTGGCCACGTACAGATCGAGGCATCCATCC
>DATGYF010000747.1:0-2300 GCA_035298145.1 Terriglobales bacterium
ACCGTATTTGCGATCCAGCAACCCTGCGCTGTGAGTTGTCTCGGCTGGGCTGTTGGTGCGAGATCCTTATCCAGTGAAAGCACGTAGATTTCGCTAAGGGCTCACTCAAGAATAACCGCTCATCGGTGGTCGTGATAGCCACATTACCGAGAGAGGCCGATTCCGGGTTATCCCCTTCGCAGCAATCGACTGCCCCAATATTGATGGGCCGCCCGAGCCGATCCGACCCTTGCCTCAACTCGCCGTTGGTTATGTTATAGTCTCGATTGTAAGGCTCTATCAGTCGCAACTATAACATTATGAGACCTCTCGCCTTCTCTCCAGATTCCTTGCGAAAGCTGCTCCTCCACGACAAAATCGCAACGCTTCCCGATCTGAAACGCGCCCTCGGCACGGACGTCGACCTCACCGTGTTCCGAAAGCTCAAAGAACTCGACTACCTGACCAGCTACTCTCATGGCGGCCGCTTCTATACGCTTCGCGAGATCGCCCGTTTCGGAGCCGATGGCCTGTGGTGCTGCACGCCGGCCTGGTTCTCCCGTTACGGTACCCTGCTGGCCACCGCCGAGGCGTTCATCGGTAGCTCGGTCGCGGGATATTTTGCGGAAGAACTGTCGGCAATCCTGCACGTAGGAGTGCAAGATGTCGTACGCCACCTTGTCCAGCAGAAGAGGATCGCCCGGGAGTTGATCTCCGGCCTGTTCCTCTATACTTCCATCGATCCAGTCACCCGGAAACGACAGTCTCTGACACGCCGTAGCAACCAGTCCGTTCCCACGGTGGTCGATGCCGCCGGTCTGGAAGTGTCTCTCGATGAGATGAAAGCCGCCATCATTTTGTTCTACAGCTTGCTGGACGAGCAGCAGCGCCGCTTGTACGCCGGTCTGGAGTCCTTGAAACTCGGCCACGGTGGCGACAGCGTGCTCGCCGAATTCCTGGGCCTCGATCCGCACACCATCGCCCGCGGGCGCCGCCAGTTGCTGGAGCAGGACGTCGAAATCGGCCGGATCCGACAGTCCGGCGCCGGACGCAAACCGGTGGAAAAAAAACGCCCGAAGTAATCGAAGCCATCGAAATCCTGCTGGAACACGACACTGCCGGCGATCCCATCACCGGCATTCGATGGACCCACAAGACGCCTTCCGGAATCGCTGAACTGCTGCGGCAGCTCGATATCGAGATCTCAGCCAATACCGTGGCGCGGCTGCTTCACGATATGGATTTTTCCCTGCGCGTGAATCGCAAAGCCATTGCCACCGACTCGAGTCCGGACCGCGATCAACAGTTCTGTTACATCTCATCATTACGTGCCCGCTTTGAGCGCCAGGGGTTGCCGATCATCAGCGTTGATACCAAAAAGCGAGAACTGGTCGGCAACTTCAAGAACAATGGCGTCAAGTGGGATCGCACGCCCGTGCGCGTCAATGATCACGATTTCCGTTCCGATGCCGTCGGCGTCGCAATTCCGTATGGTATCTATGACCTGCTCGCCAACCGAGGCTCGGTCTTCGTAGGCGTATCGCATGACACGGCAGCTTTCGCCGCCCACTCCATCGCCGGCTGGTGGAAGCGCGATGGCGCGGATCGCTACCGTAGCCCCGGCAGGCAGTTGCTCATCCTTGCCGACACTGGCGGCAGCAACAGTTGCCGCACCGGCGCCTGGAAAACCGAGCTTCAAGCCCAACTCTGCAACAGCTTTGGGCTCACGGTAACCGTTGCTCACTATCCCACCGGCGCTTCCAAATGGAATCCCATCGAGCACCGCCTGTTCTCCGAAATCTCCAAAAACTGGGCCGCCGAGCCTCTCGATAGCTACCCCAAAGTCCTCAACTTCATCCGCAACACCTGCACCCGAACCGGTCTCACAGTCTCGGCTTACCTCGACCGCCGACATTATCCAACCGGCACCTCGCCCAACCCAGAGCAGGTCCGCCGTCTTTCCCTCAAACGACACTCCACGCTGCCAGCCTGGAACTATACGATTGCTCCGATGTGAATCTATTGTTGCGTCAGCCCTAAGCACGTCTCTGGCCAGAGTCCAATCGCCGCAAGTCTGGAAGAACGACGGCGAGACCGCAACCCACCGCTAATTCCGGCTATTCGGGGCAAATGCGGGGAGTGCCACTGGAGGGAGCCTTCTCGCCAGGATGGGACCCAAGGCGCTATTGTTCTCCAACCCTGCTCTGAGTGTAGGGTTACGAGATGCCCAGGACCTTTGATGGCAGACGATCCGCAGCCGGGAGTTGCTGCGTTTCCTCAGCGCGCAGCGCGGCGATCCGGTGCTGCAGCGTCCGCAGGCT
>DATGYF010000748.1:0-1719 GCA_035298145.1 Terriglobales bacterium
GCCCTGGCGGTACTCATCGGAATTCCGCTCGGCATTCTGATCACGCGCTGGCCAGTGTTAGGCAAACCGGTGCTGGGCGGCGCAAATATCATTCAGACCATTCCCAGCCTTGCTCTGTTCGGATTTCTTCTGCCCGCGCCCTGGATTGGAGCCCGCGCCGACCGCCTCGCGATCCTGGCGCTGACGCTGTACGCGCTGCTTCCTCTCGTTCGCAACACTTACACCGGGATCAGAGGTGTGGATCCGGCGATTGTGGAGGCTGGACGCGGCATGGGCATGACGGACCGCCAGCTGCTCTGGCAGGTGGAATTCCCGCTGGCGTTGAGCGTGATCATCGCGGGCATCCGCGTGGCCACCGTACTCTCGATCGGGGTCGCCACCATCGCTGCCGCCATCGGCGCCGGTGGCCTGGGCGAATATATTTTTCGCGGCCTGGCCATGGTCAATAATCAGGTGATTCTGGCGGGGGCAATTCCCGCTGCGGGCCTGGCCATCCTTGCAGACACCAGCCTGGGATGGCTGGAAAAGCGTCTGGCCCCGCGCTAGAGGCCTTGCTATTGCGGGGTGTGATGCCGCGAGAAGCCTGCTCTGCACTTTGCGTGGTGACGATGGAGTCGCGCAGCGGCGCAAGAATATAGCCCACGGCGTAAGCCGTGGGTGCGAAACAAGGGTGGGCCAGCCCCGACGGGGCGAAAGAAAGCCGTTTCACCGATCCGGCTGTGAGCGCCGATATTATGCGCGTGTCCATCCTCATCGCGGTCCGACAATTCGCTGCCGCTCTGGCCGCTCTACTTCTCCTGGCATCGTGCGGGCCTCCGCGTGCGGACCGCATCGTCATTGGCTCCAAAAATTTCACCGAACAACTTGTCCTCGGTGAAATTATCGCCCAGCAGATCGAAAACAAAACTCATCTTCCGGTTGAACGCCGCTTCTATCTGGCCGGGACTTACATCTGCCACCAGGCGATTCTCGGCGGGCGGATCGACATCTATCCCGAATACACCGGGACCGCGCTGACTGCGATCCTGAAAGCGCGGCCTTCGAGCAACCCGCAACAAGTTTACGACCAGGTGAAGACCGAGTACGCCAGGCGTTTCAATCTCGAGGTCGGCCAGACTCTTGGGTTCAACGACACCTTTGCCATCGAGATCCGGGGCGAGGACGCGCGCCGCCTCGGACTCAAGACCATCTCCCAGGCCGCCGCCTACACGCCGCAGTGGCGCGCCGGCTTCGGCTACGAGTTCATGGAGCGTCCCGACGGCTACAAGGGGCTGGCGGCAACCTACGGCCTGCGCTTCGCCGAGTCTCCGCGCATCATGGACCTGGGTCTGCTGGCGCGCGCCCTCAAGGACAAGCAGGTGGACCTCGCGGCAGGAAACACTACCGATGGATTGATTCCCGCGCTTGACCTGTTCGTCCTGGAAGACGATCGCCGTTACTTCCCGCCGTACGAAGCCGTGCCCATTATCCGGCCGGAGATGCTGGCGCGCCATCCGGAGGTGGGAAAGGCGCTGAATGAACTGGCAGGAAAGATTTCCGATGACGACATGCGCCGCCTCAACTACGCGGTCGATGGCCAGCACCGTGATGTGAAGGAAGTGGTAAGAGAATTTTTGCGCCAGAGGGGTTTGTAGCGCCGGCTGTCCCTTGGACTCGCTCGGAGCGGGCTTTGGCGGCCTCGCGCGCTCTTCGTAGCGCCGGCATCTTGCCGGCTGTCCC
>DATGYF010000749.1:0-3069 GCA_035298145.1 Terriglobales bacterium
TGAAGTAAGGCGCATGTGTGTGAATGTGGGGCGGGCGCCCTCGCCCGCCGCTTTTGACTTTGGCAGTCTTCAGTCGTCAGCCATCAGCCAAACAGCTGTCCACAGCCCGGCTGATGACCATGATCCTGGCAACTTGAACCAGGCAGCTGGGAGTGATCTGCAGCTCAGGCTCTTTCCGAAATTAATTCAAAGTCAAAAGCGGCGGGCGAGGGCGCCCGCCCCACATTCACTTTGGGATGCGGGTGGCGTCCAGGGGGACTTCGCGCTGGATGACCATTTCGAGGGTGGTGCCGGCTTCCAGGCGCACGTCGTTGCCGCGACTGAAGAGTCCGATGGCGGTGCCGATACCGCCGCCGATTCCGGCCCCGATCAGCCCTCCCTTGACGCCGTTGCTCAGTCCGCCGATCACTGCGCCGGTCCCGGCGGCAGTGGCTACGGTTTTCGCTTTCTCTCCGGTCTGGCTGTCTTGGCGGATGGTGCCTTCTTCATCTTTCATCGAGGTTTTTTCAGCTCCGGGGACATTCTCGATGGCTCCGGGCAGCACCACCGTATAACCGCTGGGATAAATGAGAGTGCTGAAGTGCATGAGGACTTCGGCGCGCCCTTTGATATGTCCGCCGCGCTTGACGCTGCTGATGCGGCCCTGCACATAGGTGCCGGCGGGAATCACGATGCGATCGTTGATTACCACCGGAAAGGTGGTGACGGCATAGACGGCGTCGCCTTCGCGGGCGTTCTTGGTCGAAATGGATTGCTTGAGCGCCAGCGGCACCTTGGTGCCGGAAGGGATTGTAAGTTGGGCGGCCTCAGTGGCGGCGGCAGCGGGCGGGACAGACGGCATCGCGGGATTCGCCTGGGCCACGGCCAGACCGCTCACCAGGAACATCCCAATAATGACTCGCATCAGATTTGTTGGCATCATGAACTCCCCAAAGCACAGGCCAGACCAGGCGGCCTCCAAGGCCGATATAAAAGTACGATGCAAGTTGAAGATCGAAAGTTTGTCGGAATCTTCGTGAACGCCGCCTAGACGCTGGCCGAGCGCTGGTTCTCCCTGACATTTCCCATGAACTGGGACTGCAGGCGCTGGGCACAGAGCTCGCCGCACACGTGCAGGGTGCCTTCGCGGGCGGCGATTTCGTCGTCCCAGCGGCAAAGGTAGAGCACGGGCTGGTTATATTCGGCAAACGAAGCCCACATCAGCCACCAGTGGTCCGTGCTGCCCTTGAGCGTTCCGCAATTAGGGCCGGCACAGCGATACATCACATTTGCAGCTGCGGGTGCAGGTGGTTTAGCAGCTTTCATCCTCAACTCCCCGGGAGCGAATCGTCCTTCGGACACCAGACACTGGATATTCTAGCGGAAGTGAGGCAAGACGGCGGTAACTAGAGCTACTTGTAAATCAGGTACTTCTGGCGTACCTGGAGAAATCTTTCCACGGGCTCCCGCCAGTTCTCGGCGATGCGGCGGGGATCCTGGCCGGCTGTGATGGCGTCATAGACCGACTGGTTGTTCAGCAACTCGATCAGGCGCTCCATGTGATATTGCCCGGGATACAGCTTGTGCAGTGCTGACGCCAGCTCGATGCCCAACTCGGCGGAGTCGAGAGCATTGCGGTCGATCAGGAAAATGTTGACGCCTTCGCATTTCTGGCCCGCATGGATGCTGGCGTTCGGGGTGAACGTTACGGGCACGAAGCGCACGCCCGAGATGTTTCTCGCGTTCAGATATTGGGACAGTTCGATGGCCTTGATCCAGGGCGCGCCCAGCAATTCGAAGGGCGTGTCGGTGCCGCGGCCCACCGAAACGTTGGTGCCTTCGACCACGCCCACGCCGGGATACAGCGTGGCTTCGGTGAGGCTGCGCATGTTGGGCGAAGGGTTGATCCAGGGCAAGGCGGTGGAATCGTACCAGTCGCCGCGCATCCATCCTGCCATGGGAATTACGGTCAGCCTGGCGTTGATATTGCGTTCGGTGTTAAACATCTTCGCCAGCTCGCCCATGGTCATGCCGTGACGGACGGGAACAGGGAAATAGTTTACGAAGGTTTCGTGACCGGGATCAGGGATAGCGCCCTGCACGAAGGAGCCGGTGACCGGGTTAGGGCGGTCGAGGACGATCATCTCGATGCCAGCCTTGGCGGCGGCTTCGAGAAAATATCCCAGGGTGGTTTCGTAGGTATAAAAGCGAGTGCCGACGTCCTGCACGTCGAAGACGACCGCGTCGAGAGTTTTCAGAATATCGGCGGGCGGCCTGCGAGCGGCGTCGGTGTTGCCATAAACGCTATAGACAGGAATGCCGGTGGCTGCGTCCTTCGAGTTGGCAATATCGGTGGTATCCATCGCGCCGGTCACGCCGTGCTCAGGACTGAAGATGGCGTCGAGCGAGATGCCCGGAGCTTGCGCGAGCACGTCGATGGTGCGGCGTCCCCGGGAGTCCAGGCCGGTCTGGTTGGTCAGCAGGCCAATTTTCTTCTTACCATCGGCGGCACGGATGGAATCGAAGTTATGGGCTTCGAGCACATCGATTCCGGCCTGCACCGTTCCGTTGCGGGTGGCGATGCGGCGGGCCGCGGTCTGGGCCTCGTTGTATCCGGTAATGCTTTTCCAGTGCAGTTCATCTTTTTCGCTGACGGTGAGCGGAATGGCCGCGGCCACGGCGGTCGCGATCTTGGAGCGCAGCGCCACCACGCTTCCCTGTCCGCGGGGATGAACGGAACTGGTCAGCAGGATGATGTAAGTTCGGGTGGTGGGATCGATCCAGATCGATGTGCCGGTGAACCCGGTGTGGCCGAACGATCCCACGGGGAGAAGGTCGCCGCGATTACTGGAAAAAGGTGAATCGATGTCCCAGCCGAAGCCTCGCAACTCCTGCGCGGTGGGCGGTTGCTGCGGCGTGGTCATCTTCTCGACTACGTTTGCCGCCAGGATCGGGCTGCCCTGCAGCAGGGCGAGGGCAAACTTTGAAAGATCGTCGGCGGTGGAGAACAGGCCGGCATGTCCGGCTACGCCACCCATGCGGCGCGCCCTGGGGTCATGCACCACGCCGCGCAGCATCTTGCCTTGCTCG
>DATGYF010000750.1:0-2860 GCA_035298145.1 Terriglobales bacterium
TGCAGTTCGCGACCTCCTCATCGCCGTGGCCGCGTTCTCCTTGGCTCGACTCACGGAGGTTCGGGTAAGCGTGGTTCGTCCCTTTACGCACCGGCAAGAAGTGGCGTCGCCAACCGCGGCATGACGAGACTCGGACGGTGTAGACGTCACTTGCCTGTTCCTCAAGGTAAGATATGTTCAGACATCAGCTGACGCTGCCCGATTGAGTAACAAGCGAAGGGAAGCAATGGCGCCCACCAAAGTCACGATTTACGAGAAGCCGACGTGAACCAAGTGCCGCGAGGTCAAGAGGCTCTTGACTGCGAAGGGTGTGGATTACCAGGCCATCAACTATCTTACGGAGCCTCTCTCCGTCGATGCGCTTAAACAATTGCTTCGCAGCGCTGGGTTGAGACCACAAGACGCGTTGCGAACGAACGAGGAGGCCTACCGACAATTTGTGGCTGGGCGAGACTTGAGCGACGATGAAATTGTCCGGATTATGGCCGACCATCCTGAACTGATCCAGAGACCGATCGTGGCGAGGGGCGACAAAGCTGTGCTGGCGCGGCCAGTGGAGCGACTGGCGAAGCTAGGCATCGAATACCACTCCGAACACTGATACGTGGGTTCGGCCAAATGATCGCTTCTATCCCGACATCTGGTTGGCCCGGGTCAGCATCGAACATGAGGTAAACCATGGCAGAGACACCAGAGGCGAACAAGCCCGATTTCAGAAATGGATTTCCGATTCGCGATCTCCTCGATGGCAGCATGATATTGGGCCAGGCCGACGGCGAGGAATTGGTTCTGGGCCGCCGCGGTGATGAGTTTTTTGCTATTGGTGCTCACTGCACCCACTACGGCGGCCCGCTCGGAGAAGGCTTAATCGTGGGTGACACCGTGCGCTGTCCCTGGCACCACGCCTGTTTCAGTCTCCGGAATGGCGAGGCGCTGCGGGCGCCAGCTCTTGATCCAGTCCCTTGTTGGCGAGTAGAGAGATTGGGCGACATGATTTTTGTTCGTGAGAAGCTGCCACCAGCAACCCCGAAACGCGGGACAGCGGGGCCAATCTCGGTTGTGATTGTGGGCGGTGGCGCCGCGGGTCTGGCTGCGGCAGACATGCTGCGGCGAGAGGGCTACGACGGTCCTCTTACCATCGTGAGTGCCGACGCCTCTCCGCCAGTAGATCGTCCGAATCTTTCCAAAGATTACCTCGCGGGCACGGCTCAAGAAGAATGGATTCCCCTCCGGCCTTCGGATTACTATCGCGACCGCCGGATCGATCTGCTCCTTAAGTCACGGGTTTCATCCCTTGACACGAAAAGACGGCGGATAGTGCTTGAGAATAGCAAGGAGCTCGAATTTGGCGCACTCCTGTTAGCAACCGGAGCCGACCCAATCCATTTGCCGATTGAAGGCGCGACTGATTCTCAGGTCTGTTATCTCCGCACGTTCGCTGACAGCAAGGCAATCATTGCACAGGCCACTTCAGCAAAACGTGTGGTAGTCGTTGGTGCCAGCTTTATTGGCTTGGAAGTTGCCGCATCGCTGCGTACCCGCGGAATCTCTGTAGATGTAGTAGCACCTGATAGTCAGCCGCTCGAACGCATCATGGGAGCTAAGGTTGGCCTCTTCATCCGCAAGCTTCACGAAGCTCACGGCGTAACTTTTCATTTGGAGAAGACTATCAGGGGGGTGAATGGTCGCACCGTTACCCTGACCGATGGAACTACCTTGGACGGAGACTTCCTGGTCCTAGGGGTAGGTGTGCGTCCATCCTTGGCTTTGGCCGAGCAAGCTGGGCTCGCGATTGATCGCGGTATCTCAGTCAACGAATACCTCGAAACCAATGTGCCTGGAATCTTCGCGGCCGGCGATGCCGCTCGTTGGCCCGATCCGTACACCGGCGAACGAATTCGCGTCGAACACTGGGTGGTGGCGGAGCGTCAGGGACAGGTAGCCGCTAGGAATATTCTTGGTCGTCGCGAGCGGTTTGATGCCGTCCCATTCTTCTGGAGCCAGCATTACGACGTGGCAATCAACTATGTAGGCCACGCCGAGAAGTGGGACGCTATCGAGATCGATGGGAGCCTCGATGCGCGCGATTGTGCCGTAGCGTACAAGAAAGGCGGTCGCACTCTCGCTACTGTAACCATCTCGCGAGATCTCCAAAGCTTGCAGGCTGAGACTGCGATGGAAGCTGCAATCCGTTCGCAAAGACGAGAGGTCGCCTGAGGGGTTCCTCCCCGTTCGGCCAACTCGTCAGAACGGACCGATTCTCTCTAAATCTGGGTCCGAGTGGGGTCCGGTAAGCCGGGTCAAAGAATTCTTAAGAGGATCAAGAACGGGCTGTCAGCACCGTTGAAATCCATAAGTTGTACGTCGTTGTTGCCCTGTCACGGCAGTGTTCGGGCGAGGCTCCTCCAAGGGCCGACTTACTGTCGGTAAGTCGAGTGATCGGCGATCGGCGTTCTTGCCTCGATCTTGTGCGCTAAGAGCGTGCGACGCAATCTAGTACAGTCGCTACGTGGAGCAAGGGCTACTGCATTCCGCTGTGCTCAATCGTCGGCAAAGATGAATCGAACAAACTGTGTACCGAACTGTGCACTGACGCCCCTCAATTGACCTCACATGAGCACATGACGGGTTGCCAGTCGTTGCTAAAGGCATTGAAAAACATAGAAAGGCCGGGAATTAGCGCAACTGGCAAACTGATCCTAAGTCCAACGCGTCTGCCAATTCCGCCATCCCGGCTTTCGCCTATTTTAACCGACGGGTGTACTGATATCATTCCAACCAGAGTGCTTAAGTCTAGCCCAACCTGGCTTGCCATCCTGCTGCTGGCGGTGACGATTGTGGTGCCGCTGGCGGGGCAGGA
>DATGYF010000751.1:0-3322 GCA_035298145.1 Terriglobales bacterium
AGCGACGATTACAGAACTGGAAATATCCGCGTAGGCAAGCTGCTTGGCCTGGAATCTCGAGAGGAAGAGCGCGGCACCTGCCACTTTGCCGATTACGTAGCTGCTGATCACCAGGAACAAACAGGCGCACAGCAGGGCGCCACGCCCCAAATCGCCGGAGTGGATGTTCAGCGCGCGTTCGATCCACTTCTTCATTTGTGAAAGACTCTCTCTGTTCAGCGCCTATTGAGGCGGCGGCGCCGTTGCCGGACAGATGCCACCAACCGCTGGTAAAGCGTCAGGCTTTTCCGAAATCCCGGTCGCATCTTTGACCCCTGCCGTCGCCCCGGAACCCGTCTTAGCCGGCGAAGCGGCATCGTCGATCAGTACTGCCTGCTGGTCCATATACCTGGCGGTAAATTCGGCATCGCCGCAGATTTCGAGGGCTGACGCCCTCCCTCCGGGGTAGTAGCTGCTGAGCATGCCGGTGTCGATCAGGAACACCTTGTTTCCAAAACGAGGCCGGATACGCCCGCTCCCCTGGACGGTATGTCCTACCACAATATGGGCTACCTTGTAGGCGGCCAAGATCTTGTCTATCTGCGCCGCGCCTTCGCTGTCGCTCCACTGGTCGTAACCCCGAAACCACAGGGGTCCGTCGGGCTTCACGCTCAACCACTCCCCATACTTCAGAAGATCCAGGATTCTGGCCTGGCGTTCCGGGCTTGCCGGAACCCGCGACTTGCGCTCGGCGATGACTTCGGCCTGAGCCGCATTCATGATTTCCTGCATATTGAAGAAGGGCAGGATCACTCCTTCATCCTGCAGATACTGTTTTGTCGTATCGAACTGCTTGATTTCGTCGCGAATACGGCTGTTCAGTGCATCAACTTTCATCCTGGCCAGGTCCGGATGAATGCCGCCATGCAAGAAGATCTCTCCTCCAATTTCGGCCAGGGCGTAGTGGCCGCGCAGCCACTTGCCGTATTCTCCCTTCGGACTGAAGGCCTCCCGCTGCTCAACGTAACCCAGCGGATGCCTTGCCATCCACTCGGCTTCAGTCAACTCCATAGGCTGGGGAAGCTCCGCGACCAACTCGGGGTGCTTATTACGCCACTTTGCGTATTCTTCGTAGGCAGATTTTTGCCGTTTCTCGGAATCGCTGTCGGCAAAACTGGCAAAGTTCACGGGCGTGACGTAACGCAAGTCACCCATGATATTCATCATCTCGTGATTGCCGAGCAGGCTCACCACCCGGCCCCCGGCCGGGCCCGCTTCGCTCTCCAGCGCCATCAACAAGTCCATGACCTGGCGCGGCTTGGGGCCGCGATCCAGGATGTCCCCAACCTGCACCAACGTGGTCTTACCGCCTGTCCAGTGGTCCTGCTTGTCTATGAGACCGATGTGCTGCAGGATGGCGACGAAGTCATCAAAATCACCGTGAACATCTCCGATGGCGACCAGGGATTGCGAAGGCTCTACCGAAGTTTTCTTCGGTTTCGTCCACGCCAGCCCGACCGACAGAAATACCACGAAGAGAGAAATGCAAGCGCGGCGGAAATAAATCCGGAGAGGGCCGACCATCTTTCTGCCTCCTACAGCCGAGCCCTGCCGGATTCGAACGAAACCATTGAGTTCCGTAGGACGTGCTTTATTGCAATGCATCTTAGGCTGACAAAGTTAATTAAGTCAGTAGTTGACCATTCATCTCACAGATACGGAAAGCCGCATATGCGGCCCCAGTCGCCGGGTATGGCCCTTGATCCCCGCCGGCCCCAGGGGAAAGCCGGGAATGATCGATGAATTGGCACACCCGCGCGATTGTCATTTTGATTTAAATGGCATGGCCGCAATCAACCGGCTGAGTACTATATCGTGCTCCCTCTGCGTGCTACATGCCGGTGAGCCGTTTGGAGATCAAGTTGGCATGGAGCACGCCATCCTTATCCCACGTTCCGGTACAGATCACGCGGTCACCGTCCTTCACATCGCCGGAAGTAATGTCGTTGACCTTTTTGCTCCCGTGCTCTTGACTGACCCAGTGGGTCGAGTCGTCGTACATAACGGTCCGTTCGTCGGACGAACCCACTTTGCGCACGGTCAGGGTGGATTTGTCCTTGTTGCTCCGCACGACGTGGCCTTCCCAACGCGCCTGCTTTGCCATCTTTTCTTTGGTTGGAGCGTCCTGCCCGAACATCGTTGTTGCCAGCGGGAAGGCGACGACCGAAGCGAGAAACAAAACCAGTACCTTCTTCAGCATATCTTTCTCCTCGATTCACCGGAATGGCCGGAAAGTTTGTGACGTAGTCGGGAACCATGGCCCGGGCCCGAAAGAACAAGTGGGGTTCAAGTTGGTACAAATCCAATCTGCACTGCCTGCAGGACAGAATTTATCCCTGCCAGTGCCTAACCTCTAAAAACCCAGTACGGTAAGCTTCCACGAAACCCCCAGGGTCGTGATTCAGTACAACACTTCGTTCTCGCCTTTTTCGGCGATCAACTTCTGGAACCGCTTCACGATCTCGTCCCGTCGCTGCATCACCGCTTTCACTTCCATCTTGTTGAGATAGTGCTTGGTCCTTTGCTCCAGGTCGTTGCCGTCCAGCGCCTGGAGTTTCTCAAACAAGTGCCGGTCGCAGCGAACCAGATCGTCGGGGCTTTTCACCTTTCCTTGAAGGCGAAAGGCGCGGGTGAAATCGACTCTCCACAGCTTCCAATCCTGACCGATCAGGACGTTGGTTAAATTGGGATCAGAATCGGCGACCAATTGGTCGAAGACCCGGATCTTGTACATCTGATTATTCCATCCGTCCGCATCCGGGGGTGTCAACTTCTGCCGGTGGCGCTCCACCTCATCCATTTTCACCGGCAACCACCAGCTGAGCGAGCCTTCTTCGCCTTTCCATTTGCGATCGACATACACCGGTAGCATGTCTTCTATGCCAAGCATCTCCGCCAGCGTATAGGCAGCGATGTTGTACTTGTAGGAATCCACGAAGTTCAGTTCCCTACCGCTGGCAAACTCCACGCTCTGCTTGTGCTCATCAACCGACTGGAAGGAACCGTCGTGGGTCATGGTGCCGTCGCTGAGCGTGAGCCGCCATGGGTTGGTGATGCCCTTCTTGGACTGCACACTCTTCACGACCTTGGCAGTGAGAAGGAAGTTCTTTATCTGGTCTTTGGTCAGGGTTGGTTCATCTGAGGCAACCACGAAGAGCTGGCAAGTCAGACACGCTACCACGGCCAGAATCGAGCCGCGGCACCGAAGGCGAAGTACGTTCATCGAAAGCCTCCCTCGGATACCGGGCAGAGTCTACTCCTTTGCGCCCCAATTGGACAAATT
>DATGYF010000752.1:0-2078 GCA_035298145.1 Terriglobales bacterium
CTTCCGTCAACCGGATCAACGAACAAACCTGCTCCCGCGCAGTCATGGGGTGCTGTGAGATTGGCAGGGTCGGGATCGCAATTCGGAATCAGCCACGGTTTGACCCCCTGCACCTGAACCGGCGCTGCCGAGCCTGACGGGTTATACGCCTCCGCCACGGCCGTTGCGGTCACGCTGTTGGCAGTTCCTCCCCAGATCCGCCCAAAGAATGTAGGCAAGGCCGTCCGCTGCACCGTGACCGCAATCTGCGGATTCGCAGCCGTGAGGGTGCAGGTGATGGATTGCACCGCTGCCGGTTGGCCCGCGACCAGGTTCTGCGCCGCCACCGCTTCCGCCTGCCGGTTGGCGGCCGCTGCCGCCCCGGGAACTGCAGAAGTCTGGCAAATATCGGATGCGGCCAGCGCACTCGAAGCCGAGGTATAGCCGGATAAAGCAAACATCCGCGCTCCCGCCAGGGCCGCCGCATCGGCTGCGCGTTGCGCTTCCCCGTGGGCCATGTACAAAGTCGATACGTCGATAGCCAGCGCCGCCATTCCTAACAAAGACAAGAGGGAAATCGCCACCAGCACGATGGTGATGCCGCGCTCGTTCTTCCGATGTGCCGTGTTCACGCCAGTCACAAAGCCATCCTTCAATTCAGGTTCTGCATGATCGCCACCGAGTTGATTTGCGTCGTGGCGGGATAATTCGCCCCCGGCGCAATCAACGGCGCCACTCGATTGAATTGCCAGCGATAGGGATAGTTCAAAGTCACCCTCGTGCCTTCCATGGTGTAATTCCCCGCCTGAAACGGCGGACTGGGCAGCGTGGCGGTATAGACATACCCGCGCTCAATTTTGAGCGTCAGGGTCCCGCCGCAGCCCGTGTTGGCAGTGAACGTCCAGCTTAGCGAGCCACTCGCCGCGCCCGGTGCGGTTCCCAGCCCGCAATCGTTCAGCTTGCTGGCCACCAGATTGCTTTCCACCACGTCGCGCACCGAGCAAATCGATGCCGGAGCGCCACAAGCTCCGTTCAACGAAAGATCTGTCGTGGGCTGGTTGGACGCCACCCGCGCGCCCTGCAGCGCAATGTTGCCCACCTTCTGCTTGACTGTAAACGCCGATCCGAAATCGAAAACTCCAACTGCCACGACGATCAGCAGCGGAAGCGAAATGGCAAATTCCAGGATCTCAGCGCCCTCACTCCCCCGCAGGTTTGCCCGCATCGCGGAAAATGTTCGCGCGAAGAGTGACCCATATCCAGACCAGCGCCTCCGGAATTTACCCGCCCGTGACACTGCTACTCCTCCTGTCTGGCTTGCGCTTGCGCTCGGACCGTGAGGTTCTGCAGGATTGGCGACAGCCGGGGCGGGCAGCACGTAATCCCGTTCAATTTGAAGTTGTACGGATAGTCCAGGCTGACCACCGCTCCGTGTTCGATAATTGGCGACCCTGGATTCAGGACCACGTCTCTTTGCACGTCAAAGTTTTGCACCTGCGCCGGATCAAGGTGAGAGGCGATCAGAATGGGATACACAACATTGTCCCGGATGTCGTTGCTGGTCCGAAAGGCATTTCCACAAGTCGCACAATTGTTGGCGGCCTCCGCCAGCGCTCCCTGCCGCGCTGCCCGGTTTACCGTCGTATAAATATTGAACGCCCGCGCGAACCACATGATCCCGAACAGAAGCATGAACAGCAACGGCAACACCACCGCGGCCTCGGCGATTTCCGCCCCCGAAGCATCGTGCAGCAGCCTGTTCCACCAGCCATTGTTCTG
Source organism: Terriglobales bacterium (assembly GCA_035298145.1). Classification (GTDB taxonomy): domain Bacteria; phylum Acidobacteriota; class Terriglobia; order Terriglobales; family Acidobacteriaceae; genus JAIQFF01. The sequence continues at coordinate 1,759 of DATGYF010000752.1, forward strand.
CGTCGGCCTCATACCGCTCCCCACGCCTGTCCTACAGTATAAAGAACAACCGTCACTGCCACCGCCACTCCGAACGGTACCTTCAGAGATTCCGGATTATCCAGCGAAACCTCCGGGCCTGGCAGGTGCAGCGAAAACAGTCCAGCTACCATGTGGAAGATATTGCGGGCTGTCCGCCCCACTCGCTTCTTCCAGATCACCAGCACCACCGCCATCAAACCTGCCACCAGGATCGTCCCCAGCAATACCATAAGCAGGCGCGACGGTCCCAGAAACGCACCCAGCGCGCCCACCAGCTTCCAGTCTCCGGCGCCCAGACT
>DATGYF010000753.1:0-2191 GCA_035298145.1 Terriglobales bacterium
GGACATCGCGATCCTCGAAAAGAAACTGGCTGCGGGATTGCGGCCGGCGCACTGGAGCAGGGCCCCGCGGCCGGCTCGGGGCAAACTCAAAGTTCACGCCGGGACCAGCCGGCAGCGATTCATCGCTTCGGTCGAGCGCGCCAAGGAATACATCGCCGCCGGAGACATCTTTCAAGTCGTGCTCTCGCAGCGGCTGGATTTTACGCCGTCGGTCGAGCCCTTTGACGTGTACCGCGCCTTGCGCCGGGTCAATCCTTCTCCTTATTTATATTTTCTGCGCATGGGCGACACGCACGTTCTGGGCTCTTCGCCGGAGATGCTGGTACGGGTCACAGGCCGCAAGCTGGAATATCGCCCCATTGCCGGCACGCATCCGCGGGGACACGACGAAGCCGAGGACCAGCGCCTGGCGGAGCAGATGCTGCACGACGAGAAAGAGCGCGCTGAACACGTGATGCTGGTCGATCTTGGTCGCAACGATCTGGGGCGGGTGAGCGAATACGGGTCGGTCAAAGTGAAAGACCTGATGTACGTAGAACGGTATTCCCACGTGATGCACATCGTGTCGGCGCTCGAAGGCAAACTGCGCCGCGACCTGGACGCGCTCGATGCCTTCGCGGCATGCTTCCCGGCGGGCACACTCAGCGGTGCGCCGAAAGTTCGCGCCATGCAGATCATCGAGGAACTCGAACCGACGCGGCGCGGAGTTTATGGCGGCGCCGTGCTCTACGCAGATTTTGACGGCAACCTCGACTCCTGCATTGCCATTCGCACGATGCTGATGCAGAGGAACAAAGCATTCCTGCAGGCGGGTGCGGGGATTGTCGCGGATTCTGATCCCGCGAGCGAATTTGAAGAGTGCATGAACAAAGCGCAGGCGGTGCTGCGAGCGGTGGAGGCGGCGCGGGGCAGGGGATAGACGTTCTAGTTCTCGTCAGGGACAGGGCGAATACTTATGGTTCATTTGCTGTGGTTCGTGCAGGAAAACGCGGAGGGCGAAGATACTGAACTCTTACTCGGCGTTTATTCCAGCGAAGCGGCAGCCAAGACCGCGATCCAACGGCTGCAAGACAAACCCGGGTTCGTCTCATTTCCGGATGGCTTTCAAATTCACCCCTACGAATTGGATCGCGATCATTGGACTGAAGGTTTTATCGTCGACTAGTTCCAAACCAATCCACTTTCGATCGCCGAGCTACGCAAATTCTCAACCCAAGGATTAAACTACTAGAGGAAGGCAATCATCCATGAACAGCTTTGGCAGCCGGTCGGCCCTGCGTGTCGGCGGCAAGGAATACGAGATTTATCGTCTTAAGGCCCTCGACGAAAAGGGCATCTCTACCAGACATCTTCCCTACTCGCTGCGTATTCTTCTGGAAAATCTTCTGCGCACCGAAGACGGGCGCAACGTGACTGCAGATGACATCAAGGCGCTGGCTGCATGGAACAGCAAATCCAGGCCGGACAAGGAAATCGCATTCACGCCCAGCCGCGTCTTGCTGCAGGACTTTACCGGGGTACCCGCGGTGGTTGACCTCGCGGCCATGCGCGATGCCATGAAACGGCTCTCGGGCGATCCTTCGCTGATCAATCCGTTGCAGCCGGCGGAACTTGTCATCGATCACTCGGTGCAGGTGGACGAATTCGGCACGCCGCAATCTTTCCAGCTCAACGCCGAACTCGAATTCATCCGCAACAAGGAGCGCTACGCCTTCCTGCGCTGGGGACAAACCGCGTTTCGCAATCTGGCGATTGTGCCGCCTGATACCGGCATCGTGCACCAGGTGAACCTGGAATATCTGGCGCGCGTCGTCTTTGTGCAGGAGGCAAACGGAAAACGCACCGCGTATCCTGACACTCTGGTGGGCACCGACTCGCACACCACCATGATTAATGGCCTGGGCGTGCTGGGCTGGGGAGTGGGTGGAATTGAAGCCGAGGCCGCCATGCTGGGCCAGCCGGTTTCCATGCTGATCCCGCAAGTGGTGGGCGTGAAGCTGACCGGCGAGCTTCACGAAGGCGCTACCGCCACCGACCTCGTTCTCACCATCACCGAAATGCTGCGCAAGCACGGCGTGGTGGGCAAGTTCGTCGAGTATTTTGGCCCGGGCCTGCCCGAGCTTTCGCTGGCCGACCGCGCCACCATCGGAAACATGTCGCCCGAGTATGGCGCGACTTGCGGCATCTTCCC
>DATGYF010000754.1:0-4170 GCA_035298145.1 Terriglobales bacterium
CGCTCTTCGGGCTCCATCTCCAGTGCATAACGGATCGCATCAGCGGTGCGTTCGATATCGTATGGATTCACCAGCACGGCGTCACGCAGCTCTCGCGCAGCCCCGGTAAAACGGCTGAGAATCAAGACTCCCTGTTCATCATCCCGAGCGGCGACAAACTCCTTGGCCACGAGGTTCATTCCATCATGTAAGGAAGTGACCAGACAAACGTCTGCAGTCCGGTAGTAACGTTCAATTTCGGTGTGGCTATGCTGCCGGTTTAGGAAGATAATCGGTTTCCATTTACCAGTCTGAAAGCGCCAGTTAATGCGTTCGGATTCGGCTTCCACATCGGCAAGGAAATCGTGATAACGCTTAATGTGCGTTCGGCTTGGAGCGCCAATCTGTACAAAGGTGAACTTCCCCTGATAGACGGGGTATTTCTCCAACATTCGCTCAATCGCCAAGAAACGCTCCAGGATGCCCTTGGTGTAATCAACGCGATCCACTCCCACTCCAAGGAACAGCGCCTCAACACCCGCTTCCTGTAGTAGCGCTACCCGCTCCAGGTAGGCGTTCTGTTCAGGTTGGACACGTGAGGTGCTAGGGACCTCTACGCTGATTGGAAACGGCTTCACTGCGGTGCGATGCTCCTCGCGGTTAACAGCGAAGCGTTCCCAATTAATACGTGATTCCAGGGTACGATCTACAGTCTGCAAAAAATTTGTACAGTGCGACTGAATATGGAACCCGATCAGGTCGGCACCTAACAGACCTTCCAATAACTCGCGCTGCCACGGGCAGATTCCGAAGGTTTCGGGATTTGGCCACGGGATATGCCAAAAAATGGCCACGCGTGCGTCCGGCCGCGCCTTTTTTACCAGGCGCGGCAATAGCCCAAAGTGGTAGTCCTGCACCAGGAGCACCGGGTCTTCTGTGCCTGCCATTTCCTGCAGTACAGCTTTGGCAAACTTCACGTTTGCCCTGCCATAGTTCTCCCAGTCAGATACGCGAAACATCGGCCGCGTGTGAGCAATATGGCAAAGGGGCCATAGGCCTTCGTTAGCGAAACCGTAGTAATAACCCTCCTCCTCCTCTTTCGTTAGCCAGACTCTTCGTAGCGTGTATTTCGGCTCTTGCGGTGGAACGCGCAGGCGATCGTGTTCATCAACCATCTGTAGGTCTGCATCGCCGCTGCCGTGCGCAACCCAGGTCCCGTCACAGGCACACAGCACTGGCTGCAAGGCGGTTACAAGTCCGCTAGCTGGAACAATGGCCTGCACTGAGTTACCCCGTCGAACGTGGCTGTAAGGCTCGCGGTTCGAAACCACAAACAAGCGGCTATTACCAAGCTTACCGCGGACGTGGACAGAGAGTCGTTCTGGCGTCCAGACTGATTCCCCGGCTTCGCGTAATTGGGCCTCTTTTTCTGCGGCCGAACGGGCCGCCGTCAGGCTTTCCGCCAAAGTCTCCATCTCTCTGGCTAATGGTCTTAGCAAATCCAAGTCGGGCATAGCGATGCGAAGAGCACCGACTGCACCGGTCCGTAGAGCCTTCATCCACTTCGCTGCCCGGGCAATGGGCCCCGCTATGCTCCAGCGGACAATCAGGAGCGTAATCAATGCAATCAGAACAACCTGTACCAGCGTCCGCCAAAAAGTTTCGCGCCACGCATGGGCGGTCTGCGCATCAATGTAGCTGGCGTCGTGCACGATGACCAGTTCACCCACAACTTGATCCGCCTGGTGAAGGGGCAACGCATAAATGTGCACGGACCCGCGAGCTAGGTGGACAAACTGGCTCTGTTTCTTGTTCTGGCCGATCGCCTGCGGAACTGCGATGGATTGGGATTGCAGACTTTGTCTTAGCTGCGAGGATTCGGCAATCGGTTCCAGCTTCGCGTTGAAGACTGCAACTCCGGCCAGGTGTTCTCGGCTGCTAAACCGCTCAACGACACGCTTGAGCTCCTTAAGCGATCCTTTGTCGAGCTGAGGCTCGACATTTCCGACCAGGCTCTCCCCGAGAACCTCCGCCCTGCGCTCCAAGTCATTTCGCAGGCCTCGCTTCTCCCTTCGGACCTCGTAGTACGTGGAGAACAGGGAAACCATAGTGATTCCCAGTATGAGTGAAACAATCAGGCGAACGCTAAGGAGCCGCACGTCACCTCCTCTCCTTTTTTGAGGTCGCCACGAGTTCCTGCTAACAACGGAGCATCAAGTGAGCTCAAGCCGCAGTTGGCGTACCGGTGGATTGCTGCTCCATCTGCTCCGCCATCTTCTTGTTCATTTCCCGTGCCGTCGGTTCAGCCTTGTGCGTGCCCACCATCCATGCGTATCCGTCGGGGTCCACCACCATCCCGCAACGATCGCCCCAAAACATGTCCATCACTTCGCCCTGGGCGGTTGCTCCGAGACCTATCGCCTTGCCGACCACTTTGTCCACGTTTTCCACGTAGATAAACAGACCTGCTGGCGAGGCGCCAACGGTCTTAGCGCTACGCCTACCAAGCGCGGGGTTTTCCGGCCCCAGCATCAAAGTCGTGCCGCGTAACGTCAGCTCCGCATGTATGGGCTTGCCATCGGGTCCGGTCATGATGCCACGCTTGGTAAAGCCAAAAGCTTTTTGATAGAAGTTCACGGCAGCCTTCATATCGGAGACTGTAAGCATGGCCGATACGGCGCCGTACTGTTTCTTGTTGAGGGGATCAATATTCTTTGCCATAGTGCTCCTTATCGGTAAATGGAGACAGTCTAGCAGAGCCGATTCTGCTGGCCCAGAGATGCAGCAAATGCTCGCCGTAAACTCCCGCCACCTGCACTTCTTCGCATGTTCCTAAGGAATTTGGACAAAGGAACAGCAAGCGCCGACGACCCGGATTGCAAGGAAAGTGGCGCGATCCTGGCGAGGGTGCGCGCGGGCTAACAATGGGTCCCAATAGGGACGGTCTCATATAGAGGTCTGGGGAAGTTTCTGATCGCTTTTGAGGCCTTTCAGAAGCTCTTCATGGAACAAGACGACAGCTCCTGCTACGGGACCTGCAACATGACAGCGACCATCACGCGGAAAGGCACCAAATCGAGGATGTACTCAGCGCCCACTGTTTTCTTGGCGAAGCACAGCATATGGTAAGAAATCAAGGGGACGGCAACGGGGGGATGAGCGGAAAGACGTGCCGTCCCGTATATCGTATGAATTGAAATGAACGTAGGGCGGATGCGTGGCACTTGGTATCCGGCGATCACCCTAGATCTCGAACAAGGATTCTGTAGGGCTCGAACGTGCGCTGGCGTGCCGACGCCATCCCGGCTATGGCCAAGTCCAAGCAGCTCAACCCACCCGAACCAACTCTTGAAGAACTGCCCGAGAAAGTCGCCAACCTTCCTCTAAAGTGAAAAAGGAAGCCCGGTGACCTTGGCGATGGTGCGGGCATGTGGCCCTAGGCTGCTGGAACCGCATCCCACTTCGGCTTCATTTCCCGGGCCCATTTAGTTGGATCCTCGTTGTGCATTCGTTCCATTTCCTTCGCAACGAACGGATGGTTCTCGATGATATGCGTTGCCATAAGCCGCACCATGTCGTCCCATGATTTAGCCGACAGCGGCTGACCACAAGGCCCGCCCAGTTTTTTACATGTCATAGTTTTCATGCAATCACCTTCAATCACCTTTAAGTCTTGCTATGAATCAGGCCGATTCTAAGGCTGGTAGCCCGAGACTGCTATCAAGCGATCCTCCCAGATTATCAACAATGACTCTGTAGGGGCGGGTGCCCCCACGCTTCGCAAAATTGACGATTGCTCCGTCTCATGAGTTCGAGCTCCTGATTTGTTGTAGCGCCGTTGCCGGTGGAATTACCGAGAGCAAAATCACGCTGATTGAAAGTCACAACGGCGTTGGCACTCCCGTTTATTCCCATTTTTCAAAACCCTCTCGTCATTAGGATCCGATAGCTTTGGCCACCATCGAAACGCAAGTCGAACCGGTCTCGCGACCGCCGCTAGGACATCGAGGATACGCCCGACTTCGGTACTGGTGACAGGCCGCAGGGGGGAACACGGTCTGGGTACGTCTGGCGAATGACACGGTGTCCCGTAAATTCGGTTGCAGCCAAGTCAACGAGCAGTTCGTGGTAGGGCAGAGCTCCTACAGACAACGTAAAATCGACTTCCATCTCAGACGGTCTCTAGTCTCA
>DATGYF010000755.1:0-2024 GCA_035298145.1 Terriglobales bacterium
AGCTTTACCGCAAAGGACGCAAAGGAACCCGCGAAGTTCGCAAAGCAAGGCCAGATGCAGGCACAACTTTCAGAAACCGCTTCCGCCGCCGCCGCCAAATCCGCCTCCAGAAAATCCGCCTCCACCGCCGCCGCCGAAGCCTGATCCACTGGAACTGGAGCGCGGCGCGGAGACGAACACTTGGTTCATGTCCGATGCCATGCTGTGCATGGAGCTGGAGAAAAATATCGGATTAAAACCGGTCATGCCGTTGGGCGACACGTACCATTTGGGCGGGTTCTGGATGATCCCCGCGAAAGCCTGCGCCCAGTGATGCTCCACTCCGAGCGCCATGGCATAAGGCAGGTATTTTTCGAATGTATCCGGAGGCATGCGTTTCAGACGGTCGGCGTCCACGCGATTCATGAACTCCTGGAATCCCAGCACCGCGATGCGGGTGCGTGCGCCCTGCACCGTTTTCGCCGACATCTCACGAGCAAACAACCACCAGATGATGGCGGAAACAATGCCGCACACGGTGAGAAGAATTACTGAATTGAATATTTGTTTGTAACCGCTGAATTGCGCGATGAGAAACGGGGCCACAATCACCAGGGCCGCGCCCACGCTGTAACCGTTGGCCGAATCGGGGTCGAGCAGGTACATACCTTTATTCTTCAGCGCCGCCTTTATGTCCTGCTTTATGACCGGGATCGTAGTGTAGAAGCGGTTCTTCAAGCTGGACAGCCGGGTCTGCTGTCCGCCCGCGAAAATATTCTCCAGCATTACCCTCTCGTGAGGGGCGAGCCCCTGCCATTCGGTCAGCGGCTTGACCAGATGAAAGATGTAGTCCTTGGAGTGGAACACCAGCAGGGTCGTGTCCACGGTTTCTTCAATCTTTATGTAGCCCCGCACTGCCAAGTCCACAATCGTGGACGTAATGTCACGGGGATGGACGGTGTCATCGATGAGCGCGCCGGCCTCAGCAGGAGACATTCCCGGCGGAGGTTCGTACATGGGCGCGACCGAACGTCCGGGATCAGGATCGCGGCCCTTGTACCACCACAGCACGTACATCACTGCGAAGGTAACGAAGGGCAAAAACACGATGGGGTTGCTGCCCAGAAACCAGAAGGCGCGGGTGAGCGCGCCCGGCTCCTTGAGGATGCCTTTGGGAATGAAGATATCAACGGTCATTCCGCCGCGCATGGGCAGCGGGTTGGTGGTCTCGAAGGCCACGTCGGCGCCGTTGACCTCGGAGGTGGCATCGCGCTGGGCCGATCCATAGACTCCGGTGAAGGCCTGTGCCCGCAGCGCTCCCGCCGCTTTTTTGGGTAGATAGACATGGGCCTCGGCGTGATCGATGGGCACCGGCCAGTCATTGCCGGTCACGTTCCAGTAGAACTCGTCGTGGTCCTCAAAATAGCGGATGGCGTTGCGGACGATGTAGCTGATCTCCACCGTACGCGTGGTGTCCACCGCGCCGGGAATGTAGATCTTCAGATCGCGAAATCCGCCGGAAGTCTTGGAGTCATACTTCAGCTTCTGACCGGCTCCGTCGGTGACGGCCGCGACATCGAGAAACAGCGTGTAGTTGGTGCCTCGTGGACCCGGATACTCGACAGGGATGGTGCGGTGGATGCCATGCCACTGGCCGATGAAGACCAGGCTGATGCGTTCCTTGACCAGGGCGGTGCCGTCTTCACTGATCAGGACCGTGTCCTGAAAGTCAGCGATCCGCCAGCTCTGGGCAAACAGCGGAATGGTCAGAGCCGCAAAGCAAAACAGTACCAGGAATCTGGATCGCAAGGCTTTCGCCCCAAGCCGCGAAGCGACGGCAGAATGGAGCCCACGGCACACGCCGTCGGTAAGACGCCGGCAAAGTTTGAGCCCCAGAGGGGTGAAAGAATCGTTCGGAATCGACAACTCCTGGGGCGGCCTCGCACCGCTCTTTCGCCCCGATGGGGCTCGCGACGTGGCCGCTCGACACCCACGGCTTAAGCCGGGGGGGCATTCTTGCGCCGCTTCGCGGCTGGACCCCCGCC
>DATGYF010000756.1:0-5217 GCA_035298145.1 Terriglobales bacterium
CTTCTCTTGCGTCGCGATTCGGCCTGTGTCCGGCCGGACCAGCCCGGCGATGCCATCGAGCAGAGTAGTCTTCCCTGCTCCGGAAGGACCAAACAGGATCGTGATTCCCGGCGGAAGCGCGAGGGCAAGATCAAGCTCGAAATCTTTTCCCACCCGCTTGCGAATCTGCACCGAGACTTCCTGCGGTTTTGCAGAAGACCTGGCGACGGCGGGGTTGTCCAGTGATGAGTGCATGAACTGTGGCTCGTTCAAAACCTTGACCACGAAGGGCGCGAAGTATCACGAAGTAATTCCGCCTGCCCCCTCAATATCGCTTTCCAATTCTTCTTTCCTTCGTGATACCTCGTCTCCCTTGTGCTTAACGCATTTCCTTCCATATCCACACGCGCCGGTTCAATGCGTGCACCACGGAAAGCGTCGCAAACGAGATGGCCAGCAGCACCAGGGCCGTGGCATTGGCGCCGGAATAATTGACGGCCTGCACCTTGTCATAAATGTCGATGGAAACCGTCCGCGTGACTCCGGGAATATTCCCACCCACCATCAGCACCACGCCGAATTCGCCCATGGTGTGGGCGAAGCTGAGGGCCACCCCGGTCACCAATCCCGACCGCGACAAAGGCAAGATGACGCGAAAGAATGTGCGGATTCGGGAGGCTCCCAGGGTCTGCGAAGCCGCCACCAGCCGCGAGTCCACCGCCGAGAACGAGGCCGCGAAAGGCTGCACCGCGAACGGAAGGCTGTACACGATGGATCCGATGACCAGCCCTTCAAAGGTAAACGCCAGGGTGTGCCCGGTGAGCGCTTCCCAGCCGCGTCCCAGGGGGCTGTGCGGCCCCAGCGCGACCAGTAAGTAAAAGCCCAGCACCGTGGGAGGCAGCACAATGGGCAGGGCAAAGACGGCTTCCGCGAGAAATTTCCAGCGCCAGCGGGAATAGGTAATCCAGTAGGCGAGTGGAAGCCCAATGACCACGAGAATGGCCGCCACCAGCGCGGACAACCGGACCGTGAGCCAGAATGCCTGTCCATCCATCAGCGTTTCCTCTCGACCCTTTCGTTCATCCAAGTTATAGAGTTTTCATCTTCAGCCAACATTCATCTAAGTAAACTTTTGTAAAATCTTACCCGATCCCCTCATTTGTCGCGCAAGATGTACCATTCATGAAGGTAGGTTTGCGGCCTTCAGGGCAAGCTAGTGATTCTATCCGCAACCCTGGCCCTGGTTCGGGGTTTCTATTTAGTGGGGTGATGCTCCACCGGATTCACAACAAGACCCCAAAAGTGAGGCAGACGTGGTGAATATGCTGAAACGTCATTGGCTGATAGCAGGCCTGGTGGTCGTGGCCATTGCTGTCTTCGCCGCCTTTCAGTTCAAGGGCAATGACCAGCCGAAGTATTTCACCACCAAGGTTGATCGCGGCGAAATCCACCAGGTGGTGGAGGCCACTGGAACGATCAACGCAGTGACCACGGTCCAGGTCGGCTCGCAGGTCTCCGGGACAATTTCCCGGCTGAATGCCGACTTCAATTCACGGGTGAAAAAAGGCCAGGTAGTGGCGCAGATCGATCCTTCCTTGTTCGAAGGTTCTCTGCTGCAGGCCAAGGCTGATCTGGCGAATGCCAAAGCCAACGTCGTAGCGTCCCAGGCCAATCTGGAAAAGGCGCAGGCTACGGCATTGCAGACGCGGGCAGATTATGAACGGACTTCCGGACTGGCCAAGGCAGGCGTGATGAGCCAGCAGCAGCTCGACCTGGCAAAGGGCAACGCCGACGCCGCGGAAGCGGCGGTGGCTGCGGCCAAGGCAACCATCACCCAGGCGATCGCGCAGGCGCAGCAGAAGCAGGCAGCGGTCACGGTGGCACAGACCAATCTCGATTACACGACGATCCATGCGCCCATTGACGGCACCGTCATCGCGCGCAGCGTGGATGTGGGCCAGACGGTGGCTGCGTCCCTGCAGGCGCCCACTCTTTTCACCATCGCGCAGGACCTCACGAAGATGCAGGTTTATGCCAGCACCGATGAATCCGATGTCGGCATGATCCACGCCGGCCAGATCGTCACCTTCAAGGTGGACGCATTTCCCAAAGACTCGTTCACCGGCCGGGTCTCGCAAGTGCGATTGAACGCGACCACGGTGCAGAATGTGGTCACCTACAACACCATCATCGATTTCGATAATCCGGATCTGAAGCTGTTTCCCGGCATGACTGCCTACATCACGATTCCGGTTGCGAACGCGCAAAACACATTACGCGTACCCAACGGCGCGCTGCGCTATAAGCCGGACATGCCCGCCGAACAGGTGCGCGCGCTCTATAAACAATATGGATTGACCTCCGGCCCGGGGGGAGGCGCGCAGACCGCAAGCACGACGGCCTCGGGGGACACCGGGGCTGCCGCCAAGCAGCAGCGCGCTCGTGCGGAAGGCAGCCAGGGCGGCGGCGCTGACGGGGCACCGCAGCACACTCCGCGGGTGGATGTCGCCGTGGTCTGGAAGCTGCGTCCCGATAAGACTCTTGAGCCGGTCAGGATCCGCACTGGAATCACCGATCACACCGTGACCGAAGTCGCGCAGATACTGAAGGGCCAACTGAACGAAGGAGACGAATTGGTCACCGGCGGCGTGGCCGCGAGTTCGGGTGCAACCCGGGCGCCAGGCCTGGGAGGAGGAGCCCGGCCCCGCTAAAGATAGGCTCCGGCAGCGGCACTGGCTTAGCTTCCAGCCTTTAGCCAGCCTGGCAACCGACGACTGACGACCGACGACTCAGACAATGGCAACCATCCCACAATCCGCGGTGAACCAACCCACCGAAAACAGCTCGCGCAACCTCATACAGATTGATGACGTCCACAAATACTACGATCTGGGGGAAACCAAGGTGCATGCGCTGCGCGGCGTCAATGTGCGCATCGAGCGCGGCGAATTCGTGGCCATCATGGGCGCCAGCGGCAGCGGCAAATCCACTTTCATGAATATTCTGGGCTGCCTGGACAAGCCCACCAGCGGGCGCTACCTGCTGGAAAATATCGCGGTCTCGGAATTGACCAAGAAGGAATTGGCCAACATAAGAAACCGCAAGATCGGCTTTGTTTTTCAGGGATTCAATCTCCTTTCCCGCACCACCGCCCTGGAAAATGTCGAACTGCCTACGCTGTACGCCCAGGTCAGTAAGGAAGAAGGCCGGAAACGGGCGCGGGAAGCTCTCGAACTGGTGGGACTGGGAGATCGCATGGAGCACTTTCCTTCCCAGCTCTCCGGCGGTCAGCAGCAGAGAGTTGCCATCGCCCGCGGTCTGGTCAATCACCCCTCGATCCTGCTGGCCGACGAACCCACGGGTAATCTGGACAGCCGGACTTCGGTCGAGATTCTGGAGGTCTTTCAAAAGTTGAATGACGACGGGCTCACCGTAGTAATGGTGACGCACGAGCCTGATATCGCGGAGTTCGCCAAGCGCGGCATCCACTTTCGTGACGGAACCATTCGTCGCGATGAACCGGTGCAAAACCGGCCGGTCGCAGCCGAGGTCCTGAAAAATATGCCCGCACTGGAGGATTGACGATCCGGTGATGACAGAACTGATGATTCCCGTCGCGGGAGTGAACATCACTTTGGTTCAGTCGTCACAGCTTAAGCCAAACCCGGCCCTCTACGATGTGCGTCGGGAGGTCCGTCATGGAAATTGGAGAAGCATTGAGAATCATGCGAGCCCTGGCCGATGGAGTGAATCCCGAGACTGGCGAGGTCCTCACCGCCGACGCGGTGTATCAGTACCTGCCCGTGGTCCGAGCTCTTCACCGCTCGGTGCGCGCATTGGAATACCTGGAAGAGCGCGAGCGTTCCAGGCAAACGCCGGCGGTGAATGCGGGCAAGTCCTGGTCCCGCGCCGAGGACGCACAGGTCTGCGAAGAGCTGCGCCGGGGCATTGACTTTCATCAGATCGCGAAGACGCACAACCGGACCATCGGTTCGATCATCGCGCGACTGGTGAAGCTGGGAGAAATCGGGCCCAACACCCCGCTGGATATGTTTGGCGCCAAGGTGGCGTAGGACTACGGGAGGCGACTTTTCTTTGGTCGTACCGCGAGAGTGAGAGAAAATGCGCCGGCGCTTTAGCGCTTGAGGTTTACTGTTAGGGTTGGTCTGATTGGAAGGCATTATGGATTTGCTGGCGATCGTTCGCATTGCCATGCGGGCCCTGGCCCGCAACAAGCTCCGCTCCATGCTCACCATGCTGGGCATTATCATCGGAGTGGGCGCCGTCATCGCCATGGTCAGCGTGGGGCAGGGGGCGCAACAGCAGGCGCAACAGCAGATCCAGGCCATGGGGTCCAACATGCTGTTTGTGCAGTCGGGCACGGTAAACCGCGGCGGCATGCGCATGGGCTGGGGCGCCACCAAGACGCTGGTTTACGACGACCTGCTTGCGATCATGCGCGAGTGCCCGTCCGTCGTGGCCGCCGCCCCGGGGAGCCAGGCTGCCGCTCAGGTGGTTTTTGGAAATGACAATTGGGCCACCAACATCAACGGCACCGAACCGCAGTATTTCGACATCCGCAGCTGGCCTCTTGCCGAGGGCACGTCCTTCACGCAAGATGACGTGACCACCGCCGCCAACGTAGCCGTCATCGGGGAAACCGTGCGGAAGAACCTGTTTGGGGCCACTGATCCCGTTGGACAGACCGTCCGGATTAACAACCTGTCATTCAAAGTGGTGGGACTCTTGACCCCGAAAGGCACTTCAGCCGCCATGGGCCAGGACCAGGACGACATCATTCTGGTTCCCATCACCACCCTGCAAAAGAAAATTACCGGACAGGACTGGCTGCGCTGGATCATGGTTTCCGCGGCTTCGAAAGATGCCAGCTATACGGCGCAACAACAGATCACAGCTCTGCTGCGCGATCGCCACCGCATCCGCACGGGACAGGATGACGATTTTTTCGTGCGCAACCTCGCGGACATGGCTGATCTGGCCGACCAGAACGCCCGCCTGTTCACCATATTGCTTGCTTCGATCGCCAGCATTTCACTGCTGGTCGGCGGCATCGGAATCATGAACATCATGCTGGTTTCGGTCACCGAGCGCACCCGCGAAATCGGCATCCGCATGGCGATCGGCGCCACCGAAGGGGATGTTCAGCAGCAGTTTCTGATTGAAGCCGTCGTGCTTAGCGTGGTGGGCGGCGGCGTCGGAATTCTTTCCGGCATGGGA
>DATGYF010000757.1:0-6983 GCA_035298145.1 Terriglobales bacterium
GAGGTGGCCAGCCCGCGAATCACTTCCGCCAGTTTCATCACCGGCACCGGATTGAAAAAATGCATTCCGATAATTTTGGCCGGACGCCGGGTCACGGCCGCCAGGCGAGTGATCGAAATAGAAGAAGTATTCGAAGCCAGAATCACTTCCGGACGGCAAATCTGGTCGAGGTCACGGAAAATTTCCGCCTTGATTTCGAATTTTTCCGTGGCCGCTTCGATCACGAAATCGCAGGGCGCAAGTTGGGCGCGGTCGAGCACGGACACAATCCGCTTCAACGCCGCCACTTTGTCGGCCGCCGTGATCTTGCCCTTGGCCAGCTCACGGTCGAGGTTCTTGCCGATGGTTTCGAGGCCGCGATCCAGGAATTTCTGCTCCACATCGCACAGCGTGACGCGGTATCCGCTGCGCGCGAAAACGTGGGCAATACCGTTGCCCATGGTGCCGGCGCCGATCACTCCCACCCGCTCAATTGGCATAGATAATCGCCTCTCCTTCGCCCTCAATCGTGCTCAGTCTATCACTCCCAAGTGATTGCACAGCTTAGATTTAAGGTTCGCTTAAGGTTCAAAAAAATATGCTCCATGGTACAGCCGATTTGATTTAGGTCGGCATCCGAACTTTTAGCAAACCGGTCCCAGGAGTCGTTTCGAGGGCAGGCCTGATTGCAATCAAGCCCTGCGAACGATGGTGCCGGGTGGGAGGAACTATGCGCAGCATGAAAATGGCAGCCCTGGCAGTCGCGATGACCTTGATGTTAAGCGGTCTCGCATTGGCCCGCGACCACGATCAGTACAGGGACAAGCATGACCGCTGGGACAATCATGGCGATCGTGATCGTCACCATGATCGCGATCGTGACCGCGATCATGACCGCGATCGAGATCATAACAACTGGGGCAGCTGGGGGCGCGACCGCGATCATGACCGCGATCACGACCGCTGGGAACGCGACCATCGTCGTAACGACGGCTACTACGGCGGCCAGATTTACAACCGCTATCCTCGGGGCTATCCCAGCGGCGGCTATGGTTATCCCGGTGGCGGATACGGCTACCCCAGCGGTGGCTATGGCTACCCCAGCGGCGGGTATGGCTACCCTAGCGGCGGTTACGGTTACCCCGGTGGCGGATACGGCCGTGGCGGAAATGGCGGCTACAACTTCGGCTATCAGGACGGCAGCTACATGGCGCGCCGGGACATGGCCCAGAACAAGCCTTTCAACCCGAATCCGCGTAATGAGTTCGGAGACCGGACGCACGGCTACAACGGTTCATTCGGCGACAAGAACTACTACCGTTCGCAATACACCAGCGGCTACGCGGCTGGATATGAATCGAACTATCGCGGGGGCAGAGGCTGGGGCTACTAGAAGCAGCACTTGGCACTTAGCGATTGGCTTTTAGCCAAGCCTGAAGAGAAAAAGGCCGCCGTAAAAATGGCGGCCTTTTTTATTGTGCCCATAGGTGCCTATCAGACTTTTGAGTTTGTCATCAGGGCTCTTGGCTCGTGCGCTGACAGTAAAAAGTTGTTCGGCGACGAGGGCGTAATTGCTAAATGATAAGTGCTGCCCCTCACTGCCGGTCAAGGTTCTCGTCGAT
Organism: Terriglobales bacterium; assembly: GCA_035298145.1. GTDB lineage: Bacteria > Acidobacteriota > Terriglobia > Terriglobales > Acidobacteriaceae > JAIQFF01. The sequence goes on from DATGYF010000757.1 coordinate 1,602, forward strand.
CGCAACCTTGCCGCTCTTCTCCACGTCGATCACGCGATGGACGGGCTTGAATCCCGACATGGTGATGTCGATCACGTAGGTGCCGGGATTGAGATAGAAGTCCACGGGAGAAAATTTGTCCACGATGCGGTTGTTGACCGCGACCTGGGCGCCTTTGGGCTGGGTCTTGATACTCACCGCACCCATGCCTGCGGTGTCTCCGCCGCCGAACAGTTTCTTGAATCGTCCGCCGATCTTGATTTCATCGGTCGAGCCCAGCGCCTTAAGCGTGGACGCGAAATGGAATACCTGACCGGCTTGCAGATTGGCGCTGGAGGTTTGCTCCAGGAACCCCTGCTTCCTCACCAGGAGAGTATGCGCGCCCGGCTTGTCCACGGAGAGCTGCGCTGGAGTCACGCGTCCGGTATCTTTGCCGTCGATAAAAATCTGCGCTCCAGCAGGCTGGCTGCTGACCGCAACCGCGGCCGTAATCTGCGCCAGCTGGATCACGAGAAATAGTTTGCTGCCGGAAGCTACATCGATGTTGCGGCTCTCGGGTGCGTATCCCGCTCGGGCGACGGTGACACTATGCGGCCCGGGCGACAGTCCGGCCAGATTGAAAGGAGTGATCCAACTGGGATCGCTTCTTCCGTCAATGCGAACTTCCGCGCCTTCCGGGGTGGAGTTGATGGTGAGTTGACCGGGAATCACGATAGCAGAAGCAACCGGCTGTGCTTTGGCCTTCTTCCTGTTCCTGGTGTACTTGGGAACTACTGAAACCGCGGGCGCTTCCTGGCCCACTGTAAGCTGTTCCGGCTGTACCGGTGTGGCGGCCGTCACGGGGGGCTGGGCCGGGTTCCACGCGGGCTTGGCGGCGGCCACAGGCGCGGTCGCTGCCGGCGCTGCCGCCGAACCGTCGTCCTCGGAATTTTCGGAATGGATGCGGAATGCAATAAATCCCACCACCAGCACAATCACGGCTATCGCGCCCGCGATCGAATACAGGAACAGTTTGGGCGGGGTCTTCTTGATTTCCTTTACCGCCTTGCGCGCCACTTCCCGCGGCTGCACCTTGGGTTTTTCGGGCTGCGGCCGAAGTGACGACACCACCGGCTCGGGTACCGTCTCGTCCGCCGCCGGAGGTGGAGGCGGGGCGATATAGACTTCTTTCAGCGGCGGCAGCTCGGTCATTTCAGAAAAGCTGGGGCCGCGCGCAGCCCTCCCGGCCTCTTCCGCCATCGACGGATCAACCTGAAACGCAGGTGTCCCGGATGCAGGCTCAACCGTCTCGGCCACGGCGCTGGCGCGTTCCTGGAAAGCGTTCTGCCCGTTTGCTCTCGCTGGGCCTGAGGTAGCTTTGGCCGGCTTCGCCGGTTCGACTGTGGAACCAGCGCCCGCACTTTCCCATCCCGCCGCCGCGGCGGCTGCTTTTGCCGAAGCCGGCGACACCATATCATTCGCGCTCGCCTGGGTTGGCGCGGAATCAGATCGCCCCCTGGCGGCCCCCGTACGGAATTCGTCGGAGCTGGGTTCCTCCGCTCCTGCCCCTTGGACTGGTTTTGCCGCTGCGGCCCCGGGCTTTTGCGCGTTCAACCCCGAGGCGGGTTGCGCCGGCTTCTTGGCTACCGCCTTGGCAGCGCTTTCCTTGCAGCGCTCCAGATCGTTGACCAGTTCCTGCCCGCTCTGATAGCGATCTTCCGCCGCCTTGGACAGCGCCTTCATGATCACTTCGCTCAGCACGGGATGAATTTTGCGGTTGACCTCGATCGGGGCCGGAGGCGTGGTTTCTACGATCGCCTGCCGCACCTGGTCCGCGTCTTCTCCGGGAAAAGCTTTGGTCTCGGTCGCCATCTCGTACAGGATCGCGCCCAGGCTGAAGATGTTGGAACGGCCATCCACCGGATCTCCCCGCAGCTGCTCCGGCGAAACGTAGTGCAGAACTTCCGGCGCCTTGCCCGAAGCCTGGCAGGTAAACGCTCCCATGCAGGACACGCCAAAGCTCAGTACCTTCACGGTGCCGTCCCACGTGACCATGATCTTGGCCGGCTCCAGGCTGTAGTGCACGACGTTGTGCGAGTGCGCGTGGTCCAGCCCCTGGCAGGTCTGGCGCACGATGTCCTGCAGGTCCCAGATAGAAAACCCTTCCTTGCGGGCCAGCATAGTGGCGATGCTGTTGCCCTGCACATACTCCATGGCGGCGCAACACTGGGTGTCGATTTGTTCTACGCCGATAAGCTGCGCGATGTTGTGACTGCTGAGCGGAGAGGTGCCGGCCGCTTCCTGCAGTATGTACTGCATCAGCGTGTCGGCCTGTTCCGCCAGCATGTGCAACTGAATGGTCTTCAGGGCGATGGTCTGCCCGCTCTCCGGATCGGCGGCCTTATAAACCGCGCCAATTTCGGAGTGCGTAATCTCGCTGAGTATCTCGAAACGCCCGATCTTGTTGGCCATGGCTCCCTGAGCCCCGAAAAATCAACGAACAGGCAGTCTTTTGGAAAGACGCCAGAGGTCTCCTTCGGGGAAAGGTGCGACTAGAATATCGCGGCTCAATCCGGGATGGGAGTTACGAAGGTACCCGAAAATAGAGGGGTTCTGGTAGCGCCGGTCCCGCCGGCTTTCGGGTGGGCGTCCCGCCCACCCTGCGGGAAGCCCCTGAAATCAGGCGTCCCCGCTCTGGCGCGACCGCGAATTTCAAATGTCAAGGCAGCATTCAACGAATCCAAGGTTGCTGGTTCACACTTTCTTTGCGTCCTCGGCGCGCCTTTCTTTCGCGTCCTTTGCGGTTACGAGCTTTTTCTGATTCCGGGGACCTCAAACCCTCTACCGCAAACGACGCAAAGAAAGATCGCAGAGTTCGCAAAGTAAGTCGCTGTTTGAAATCTCCTGACACGCAATTAACGTACACCGGATTGACATTGCTGACCCCACGGAGTAGGGTTGGGCCGCTTCTCATCACTTTCCCCCAAAAAAGGAGTTCCACATGCGAAAGCGGCTCGCGCTTTGTGTGCTAGCGATGTGCGTCTGTCTCGTCCCCATGCTCTCAGCCCAGGATGCAGTAAAGACCGATCCCAAACACTACTCGGTTGTAAGTGAAAACGACCAGGTACGGATTCTGAAAGTTCACTACGGCCCGCACGAGAAGTCGGTGATGCACAGCCATCCGGCAACCGTGGCGGTGTTCCTTACCAACGCCAAGGGGCAGTTCAGCTTTCCCGATGGCAAGACACAGGCCTTTGACGTGAAGGCAGGAGACTCGCAATACGACGCGGCCACCACTCACCTGCCGGAGAACACGGGCGACAAGGGAATGGACGTGATCGTCATCGAATTGAAAAGCAAGTAGGACGCGCGCGCCGCGTCTCGAAAACTTGAGGGTCTCGAAAACGTGAGGGTGCCCCACCCTCCTTTCGCGTATGTTGCGAAAGAGGGTGGGGATTTTTACTGCGGCCTGGGATCTCGAAAGTAAGCCAGTCTGCAGCCACGAACCACAAAGGGACGAGGGTCATGAAGCAAACCGAGACTAAAACCTGCGTGATACTTCGTGCTCTTTGTGGTCCGTCCCTGGTTCACTCGGCCGAAGGCTCAGGGATCGCCAACTGCACCGTTTTATGGTCGCGCTCGGACAACGTGATGGTCTTCGGATCGGAGCGGAGGACATCGCCCCCAGGCGATGCCCTGTACATGGCAAGCAGGCGATAGGTGCCGGGGGCCAAACCTGTGACCGTAAAATGGCCGCTCTGGTCTGTCTTCACGACGCGCGATCGGAATCGATTGTAGGGCGTCTCGGGTTCGGGTGCGACCCGCACGTGAGCCCCGATGACCGGGCTGTCGTGTTGGCTCACCGAACCTTGGAGTTGGGCGCTCGCTGAGCTAACCACCACCTCCAGCCGTCCACCCAACCCCCCGGCCTCCAGTTGCAATCCCTTGTCAACGAGTTCGTCCGCCCCTAGCCGCACCGACTTGACATACCAGTTTTTCTCAAGTCCCTCGACTAGGATGGCGTAGTCCCCATCGCTGACTGACTTGAGCTCGAAAGTTCCGTCTTTCTTGACCTGCCCACCCGCGCCGAATGACCTATCTTCATCGATTCCAAACAAGAAAATACGGATCCGATCCAACTCCGTTAGGTCCGCGCCGGCAGCCGTCACCCGGCCCGGAAAGTTGGCGCCGGCGCCTAAGGCAATAATCAGGGAATCGATGTTCTCGCCACTCACTTCGAGTTTCTGTTGTCCGCCAGCCGCATAACCGCCACCCTCGTCATCTCCTTTGTACACCGCGATAACATAGCTACCGGGCGGTATGCCTTTCAGTTTGAAGGCGCCTTTTTCGTCAGTTGTATCCTGGCGGGGAAAACCAGAATCTTCGATCCCGCGCGGCACCAAAATTACCGGCACATTTTTGGCGGGCCCGCTCCGGCCAATGACGTGTCCGGCAATCTCCGCAGTCTTGATTCGCTGCATGAAAACATCGGCCTGCACCTCGTCGCCCGCCTTCACAGAGACCAATGTCGCCTGACTGGCTTGGGGCACGCCGGGGTAATACACCGATGCGTATTCGCTGCCCAGAAACTCGTGCACCATGTACCCCTCATCCGACGGCGTATTCCGGTCGGGTTCATATGAATCCGTCGCCTCGATGTAGTAGTCACCTGGCTTGAGTCCGAAAATTCGATATTGCCCGCGATCGTCGGTCTGCGCAGAAGAAACGGCGCGGAGTTCCGACTTCCGGAAAAAAGCAAGGCGGCCTTCTTCTTCCATCTCCTCCTCGCCGGGCTTGCGTAAAGCGATGACCTCGACTCGAACCACGCTCTCACCGTCTTCATTGGTGACGCGCCCGGTAATCACTCCGGAGACGATCATCCGAAACAGCACATCGCCGACCTTATCTCCGGGCTTCAGCGACAGCACTGCTCCGTCGTCGTTTCCCGTGGCCTGGTATTGCTGGTCCACAAATCCCGGACGAGTAGCGAAAAACCGGTAGCGGCCGGGCACAACATCCTTGAGACGGAAACGCCCGTCGCTATCGGTAGTGGTTGCAAACATCTGTTTTTTTCCAGAATCTGAACTCTCGGGCGTCAGCAAGACCCGTGCTGATTTCAATGGACTACCATCGGTAGCGGTTACGACGCGACCAGCGACCGCACAAGTCGGCTTGAGAGGCACCCCTGATTTCGCTCCCGACGGAGAAGTCTGTGCCAGCAGGCTTACGCTTACGATCATCACGGCGGGTGCGGATAGAAGGCGCCGCATGCGTACCTCTTGTTCGCCTCGGAACATGATTCTCGGAAAAAGGGTTTCCGCGAGGCCAGCCACAGAATCATACGCCTGCTCGAAGAGCTGGGAAATTTCGTGTGTGGAGTTTGTGTGTAAGTTGTGTTGTGTGGGTCGGACACTCTTGTCCGAC
>DATGYF010000758.1:0-5513 GCA_035298145.1 Terriglobales bacterium
ATCATGTCGGCGCAGTCCCCGCAACTATTGGAAGGGGCGCACAAGTTGCTGGATGCGCCGAAGCTGTTCGGGATCGAACTCGGCTGGAACATGCCGGCTTTCTTTATCGCCCTGATCATCACCGCCATTCTTGCCATCGGCATCAAGGAGAGTGCGCGCTTTAACTCGACCATTGTGGTGATCAAGGTTGCGGTGGTGCTGTTTGTCATCGGCCTGGGTTTCCGCTATGTGAGCGCCAGCAACTGGGGCGGAGACTGGCATACGTTCGCTCCCATGGGATTCTCCGGCATCGGCGCCGGTGCGGCTTACATTTTCTTTGCTTATATCGGATTTGATGCGGTTTCAACCACCGCCCAGGAGGCCAAGAACCCGCAGCGTGACTTACCCATCGGCATTATTGCTTCTCTACTGATCTGTACGGCCCTGTACATCGCGGTGGCGGCGGTCCTCACCGGCATGGTGCCGTGGCGTGAAGTGAACATTGAAGCTCCCATCGCGCGCGCCTTCCTCGATCGCGGCCTGGTCGGCGCTTCTCACATCATTACTCTGGGCGCGCTCGCCGGACTCACCAGCGTGATGCTGGTCATGCTGCTGGGGCAAACTCGCGTCCTCTATTCCATGGCCAACGATGGCTTGCTGCCCAAGAAATTCTTCGCTGACATTCATCCCAAATGGCGCACACCGTGGAAGAACACCATTCTGGTGGGAGTGCTGGCTGCCGTGGTGGGAAGCCTGGTGCCCATCGACGATATCGGGAAGATGGTAAACATCGGCACCCTGCTGGCCTTCGTTATCGTGTGTATTGCAGTGATCCTGCTGCGGCGCACCAATCCCGATCAGCCCCGTCCCTTCCGCACTCCGTGGGTGCCGCTGGTGCCAATTCTTGGCATCCTCTTTAACGGATACATGATGTACCGTCTAGGCTGGATCAACTGGGCCCGCCTAATCATCTGGCTGGCGATCGGGCTGGTGGTGTACTTTGCCTACGGCCAGAAGCACAGCAAGGTACAAGCCCTGCCGGAGAACGCGGGGAAGTAGTCGTCAGTCGTCGATCTTCAGTCGTCGGCGAAACGGCGCGTTCGTGACGTTGCGTGTTGGCTCCGCTACCTACGCTTTGGAATCCAAAGATTGTCATGTCATCCCTCCGCTGCGCTCGCTTCGCTCCGGTCGGGATGACACGACCGAGGACTGAGCCTGACGACTGAAGTCCGACGACTGAAGGACCATGAAATCTCTTCGCAACCTGCGGCTCATCGGCGTGGCCCTGCTCGGGCTTACGCTCGCGGGCACTGCCGGTTTTCACTTCATCGAAGGCTGGTCGTGGTTCGATGGCTTCTACATGGTGATCACGACCTTCACCACCATCGGATACCAGGAGACCCATCCTCTCTCCCATGCGGGGCGCGTGTTCAATGTTGGGCTGATCATCGTGGGCGTTTCACTGGTTTTTCTCGCCATCGGGTCATTGACGCAGGCTTTGCTAGAATTCGAGCTGGGCAGTTTCTTCGGAAGGCGGAAAATGGAGCGCGAGATCAGCCGGCTCTCCGATCACTACATCATTTGCGGCGCGGGCCGCGTAGGCCGCAGCGCGGCGCGGGAACTGGCCAGCAAGCATGTGCCTTTCATCGTTGTCGATCAGAGCGCGGAGCGGGCGGCAGGCGCGGGGGACGCCTGGCTGACGCTGGTCGGTGACGCCACCCAGGGACAGACCCTGCGCGACGCTCACATCGAACGCGCCCGCGGCCTGGTCGCCGCCACCACGACCGACGCCACCAACCTCTACATTGTGCTCACCGCGCGCGAACTGAATCCGCAGTTGAGAATTATCGCCCGCGCCAGCGAAGAAGATGCGGAAAAGCGCCTGCTCAAGGCCGGCGCTGATTCGGTAGTCCTGCCTTACCTGTTCGCCGGGCAGCGCATCGCGCGTTCGTTCCTGCAGCCCCACGTCGTCAGTTTTCTGGATTCCGCTACCACTCACCTTGACATGGACCTTGAGATCGGCGAGATCTGCGTGGCGGATGCGTCCACGGTCGCGGGCAAGACCATCGAAACTTCCCGCATCCGACAGGATTGCGGCGCGGTGATTCTCGCCATCAAGCGGGAAGAGAAAATGGATTTCAATCCCTCGCCCGAAGACCGCATCGAGCCCGGCGACTACCTGATCGCCATGGGCGAATCTTCCCAACTGCGCCAGCTGGAACGAATGGCTACGGCCCGGCCATGAAGATCGTCACAGCTGACGAAATGCGCGAGATCGACCGGATCACCGGCGAGCGCTTCGGTGTTCCCTCGCTGACCCTGATGGAGAACGCGGGCACGGCGGTGGCGGCGTTTGTCTTGTCACAGTATCCCGCAGCCGAATCTGTCGGAGTAATCTGCGGAAAGGGAAATAACGGCGGAGACGGCTTCGTGGTTGCCCGCAAACTGCACGAGGCCGGCCAGGAGGTTCGTGTACTGTTGCTGGCGGAGCGCTCCGAACTGCGGGGGGACGCGGCGGAGATGTTCACCAGGCTGCCCATGCCGGCGGTTGGGGTTTCGAAAAACGACCACCTGAAGACTGAAGCAGCCCGCGCGGTCTTTGATGCGGATGTTTTAATTGATGGCATCCTCGGCACTGGTTTCCGCCCACCCGTGAGCGGGCTTTACGCTGAGGCCATCGCTGCAATGAATGCGAGCTCGGCTCCTGTGGTCGCGGTGGATATTCCATCCGGCGCCGACGCGGATGTAATGGGTGAACAGGTAGGCGCGGTGGCGAGGGCTGATGCGATCGTGACCTTTACTGCTCCCCGCCCCGCCCATGTTTTCGGAATGCTGACCCCCGGGCCGACCGTGGTGGCGCCCATCGGATCACCAGACGAGGCCGTGGTTTCTTCTCTCCAGCTCAACCTGATTACCGCGGGCGCGGTCGCGCCGTTGATCGGTCCGCGGCCCGCGGCGTCGAACAAGGGAAGTTTCGGTCACGTGCTGGTGCTGGGCGGATCCACGGGCAAGGCTGGGGCGGCGGCGATGGCCGGCATGGCAGCTCTGCGCGCCGGCGCCGGACTGTCCACAGTGGCCACTGCGAAGTCGGTGCTCGCGACCGTAGCCGGTTTTCATGCCGAACTCATGACCGAGCCGCTCGAGGAAACGGAAGCCGGCAGCATCGCCCTGGCCTCATTGCAAAAAGGCCGCCTCGACGTGCTGGTAAAAGCAAAGACCGTGCTGGCTGTGGGGCCGGGAATTTCGCGGCATCCTGAAACCGCCGAGTTCGTGCGCAGCGTAGTCAAGAAATACAAAGTTCCCATTGTCCTCGATGCGGACGGCCTTAATGCTTTCGAAGGACGGGCCGCCGAGCTAAAAACCAAGGCGGCCACTCTGGTGATTACACCGCATCCCGGCGAGATGGCGCGGCTCGCCGGTTCGACCATTCCCGCGGTGCAGCACGACCGGCTGAATGTGGCCCGCACATTTGCCCGCGAGCACGGACTGATTGTCGTGCTCAAGGGACATCGCACCGTGATTGCGCAGCCCGACGGCACGGTGTGGGTGAATACAACCGGCAATCCCGGCATGGCGACGGGAGGCACGGGAGACATTCTGACCGGCATGGTCGCGGGCCTGATGGCGCAGAACCCAGACCGAATCACGGAAGCAGTGATTGCCGCCGTTCATCTCCACGGTCTGGCGGGTGATGTGGCGCGAGAGAGCATGGGCGAGCACTCGATGGTCGCGACCGATCTGCTTAAGGCGTTGCCGGAGGCGTTTCGCCGGACGCGGGACGTGGCACAAACGCCGCTGGTCACGATCCGCGGCTAGGACGAGTCTGGCAAGTGGCCGCGGAGTGCAGAAATTCGTTGTGACCCCGAATCTGGCCGCGAGCAAAACGGAAAGGGCACGACCTGCCGTGAAATTCTGTTTGCAACAAAAAGCGGGAAGGGCACGACTTTAGTGGTTGCGGAAGAGCTCAATTTGCTCGGACGAAGCGACCACGGGGGCTAAAGCCCGCACACATTTCCGACGACTTACGCGGCCCTGAAGGGCCGCTCTTCCACGGAAGGGCCGACATTGGCGAGTTTTCCGCAACTACTTCAGTCGTGCCGGGAAACGAGGTTGCGCTTTAGCGCCTGAAGCTGGCTGCTTGCACCTCATTGGGCGGACGCGCCACTATCAATGGCATCGTCCATCCGGCTCGTGACCAGCTTAACAACAGGCGCACATCTTCGTGAGGACATGGGGCCTTAGCCGCGGTTCCGGAAAAGACCTCAGCTGGAATCCGTACACTGCCTTCTGTAACCTGTCCCCGCCAGGGGCGCCATGAAATAGTCCCTGGTATGACTCACTTTCCCCAAGTGCATCCTCAGCGCCGATCTCCACGTATCCAGCTTGGTGGTTCCATTCTGGCCTTAGTCATGCTGGAAGACGGTAAGCGCGCCAAAGCCAAGCTCCAGACTGTCTCGGTCACGGGAGGTCTCTTGCGGCTGGCCAAATCTCTCGGCCAGGGGGATTTTGTCGAAGTCGCTTTTCAGACGCAATCGGGACCGGTGCGAGGCATGGCGGAAATGCTCACGCCCGTGCGGTCGGCCACTGACGGCGCCTTGCAACCGTTCCGCTTCGTTGCGCTCGGCGACGACGATCATCGCGCCTTGCGCATGGTGGTCGATTCGGCCGCAGACCGGAGCTTCCAGGGAATCAGGTCCAGCCAGTGGACGGCGCCCAAATTGGTTTGAGCGATGATTCGGCGGCCTGTGGCACGATTTCTACTCGCGCGTGAGTTGGGTAAGCGACTTCAGGCGTGTCGCTAAATGGGATCGAGATGCGCCTCAGCACCCGCGGTGAGCCGGCAGTTCCCAACAGCAGACCTCAATCGCGAAAGCGCTAACAAGTTTTTCAGCGTATCGTGGCACGACTGAAGTTATCCCCTTCCCCCATTTTTGTCCCCATGGCAAGGGTCAATCCGTGGCTCACCGTTCTCGGGGAAGGGAATCGCTATACTGGTCATTCGATTTCGACTCGCATGGCCACACAGGAATTCATCACTCATTCCGCTGAAGAGACGGTCGCGCTTGGCCGTACCCTGGCGGGAATGCTGGCTCCGCCGAAACTGGTGTTGCTGCGCGGCGATCTGGGAGCGGGCAAGACTACACTGGTGAAGGGCATTGCGGAGGCTTTCCAGGCTGCCGCCGCGGACGACGTCACCAGCCCAACCTTCACTTTGATCCACGAATATCGCGGTCCCCAGGCTAACCTCTATCACATCGACTTGTACCGGATTGATACGCCGCGCCAGCTGGAAACGCTGGGACTCGATGACCTCATCGCTGACAACAGCATTCTCCTGATAGAGTGGGGAGAGAAATTCCAACGCTTTGAGCGCGAGCGCGATGTGGAAATTGCGCTGGAGAGAGTGAATGGCAAACTCGGCCAACCAGTGGGAAGTTCTGAAAACGACCGGCGCATCCGGATCACCAGCAAGCAGGTTTAAAGCGCTGCTTCCCAGGTCTGATCGTTCCGTTCTCCCGGCCCGGGCACTTGCG
>DATGYF010000759.1:0-2954 GCA_035298145.1 Terriglobales bacterium
CGACTTCAAGGTCAGCGAGGACGGCAGCCCGCAGACAATCAAGTATTTCACCGCCGAATCTGACCTTCCCCTGACCCTGGGAATTCTGATCGATTCCAGCGGCAGCCAGCGACAGGTTTTGGAGATGGAGAAGGAAGTCGGGGCCAATTTCCTGAATGAGATCCTGCGCCCCAAAGATCTGGCGTTTGTGATCAGTTTCGATGTCGAATCCAACCTGTTGCAGGATTTCACCAACTCTCCCCGCCTGCTGCGCGCCGCCCTCAACAGCGCACGCATCAATGCTCCTCCGTCCAGTTGCGGCGGCCTGCCCGGGCAGGGCGGCGGACCCTTGCCGTGCGGTTCCAATCCCAAAGGCACTGTGCTCTACGACACCGTCTATCTGGCAGCCCACGATGAACTGGCCAAGGAAGTGGGACGCAAGGCCATGATCCTGCTCACTGACGGTGAGGACCAGGGCAGCGAATACAAGATCACCGATGCGATCGAGGCCGCGCAGAAGTCGGACTCTATCTGCTATGTGCTGTTGATCGCAGACCGCGGCTTCTACGGCTTCGGCGGTGGCGGATACTCCGGCGATCGCGAGATGAAGAAGCTGGCAGCCGAGACCGGTGGCCGCGTCATCGACGTCGGTAACAAGATGGAGAAACTGAAAGACGCCTTCGACCAGATCGCGCGTGAACTGCGCAGCCAGTACAACGTCGGCTACACTCCCACCAACACCGCCCTGGACGGTACATTCCGCAAGGTGGAGATCCAGGCCAACAAGAAGGATTATAAGATTCAGTCCCGCACCGGCTATTACGCAGTAGCCCGGAAAGAATAGCGGGCCTGCCACGCGCTTTGTCATCCTGAGCGAAGTAGCTGCTTCGCTTGGCGAAGCGCTACGCAGTCGTAGAACCCCTATAACAACCCTATCGGCCGGGCAGCCTGATTTGGGGGCGGGCCATAAATCTCCCTCGCAATCGTCATTGCAGCGGGTAGGGGTCCTGCGACTCCGCATTGTGTCTCGCAAGCGAAACTCGATGCTGCACTCAGGATGACACTGGCTCGAACGTTTCTCTGCTGCTGCGATTCTCGTATACTTCTCCCGCGAAGCGTGACCGCCGCCAGAGAAGGAGTCTATGAGGATTGCGATCATCGTTTTCAGCCTGATCGTCGCCCTCTCTCCTGCTGCCTGGGCGCAGGCTCCCACCGGCATCATTTTTGACACCGACATGGGCAACGACGTCGATGACGCGCTTGCTCTCGCCATGCTGCATGCTTTCAAGAGCCGCCATGAGATCAGCCTGCTCGCGGTGACCATCACCAAGGACAACAAGTGGGCTGCGCCCTACGTGGACGTGGTCAATACCTTCTACGGACGTCCTGAGATCCCAATCGCCACCGTGCGAAATGGGAAAACGCCGGAGTCGAATCCGATGATTGAGATTCCTGCCGAGCGGCGGCGCCCGGACGGCAGCTTCGTTTACCCGCACAGGATTCTGGACGGCGCCCAGGCGCCGGAAGCAGTCTCCCTGCTGCGGCACACGCTGGCGAAGCAAAAGGATGGGAGCGTCGTGATCGTGCAGGTGGGCTTCAGCACAAATCTGGCCCGGCTACTGGAAACACGGGCTGATACGGCAAGTGCGGATGATGGAACAACTCTTGTAAGGAAGAAAGTCCGTCTGCTTTCCATTATGGCGGGGAATTTCGCCGACGGAAAACCGGAATTCAATCTGGAGAAAGACGTGCCTTCCGCGAAACAGCTCTTTCGCGATTGGCCGACGCCGATCGTGGTAAGCGGATTCGAAATCGGCGCTGCTCTGGAGTTCCCCGCGACGCGCATCGAGCGGGATTTTTCCTACGTGCAGGACCATCCTGTAGCAGAGGCTTATCGGTCGTATATGAAGATGCCTTACGACCGGCCCACCTGGGACCTGACGGCGGTACTCTACGCGGTTCGTCCGGACGAAAAATATTTCTCGCTCTCGCCGCCGGGAACGATCACTGTTCTTCCCGGCGGCGGTTCGCACTTCGAGCCATCCCCGGCAGGAAATCACCGCTATCTGATCATCAAGGATGAACAGAAAGCGAGGACTCTGGAGACGATGATCCTGCTCGCCAGCGAACCGCCTGCGGCTTGCAGCCCGCGCTGAAGGGCCACTTCGCATTCATCGAGACGCCACTGCGGCTAAAGCCGGCCGGGTGCCGCTTTTGTTGGCACGGCTGAAGCCGTGCCCTTCCACGGCGCGTCCGGCCAAAATTCTGACGCCAGCTTCGGGGGAAGTGGCGTGCCGGAATATCCCGCCATGACGGCGGCCTATCGGGTTGCCGCGAAGTAACCGCGGCGGCTGCGCACGCGCAGGCCTTTGTGATTTTGCGCCACGATTTCGATGGTGTGGAAGCGGCCGTCCATACGCAAGTCGGCGGGCTTGTAGGAAAGCGCATACTGGCTGCGCAATTCATCCTGGATTTCCACGAAGGCGTTGGCCACGTCGTTCAGTTGAAACGGAACGAAGGCGCGTCCGCCGGTGGCCTCGGCAATGCGGTCGAGGACTTTGTCCCCTCCGCGACTGCCGCGGCTGATATTGGTGCTGATGGTGTAAACGATCACCTCCGCGCGCTGCGCCATCTCGATCGCTTCCTCGCGGGTGACGTGGCTCATGTTGTCGTCGCCGTCGCTGAGCAGGATGATCGCCCGGCGGACCGGCCCGTTCTGCTCTTCCTTCAGCAGCTTGTCGCGGCAGGCAAAATACAGCGCGTCGTACATGGCAGTGCCGCCGCCCGGCCGGAGGGCCCGGACTCCGCGGGAAAGCGCTTCCGTGTTGTCGGTGAAGTCCTGGGTGACTTCCGGGGTGACATCGAAACCGACCACGAAGGCTTTGTCATAACGGGGCCGGATCGTCTGGTTGAGAAACTCAACCGCCGATTCCTGCTCGAACTTGAAACGGTCGCGGATGGAGTTGCTGGCATCG
>DATGYF010000760.1:0-1967 GCA_035298145.1 Terriglobales bacterium
TATTTCTTATGGAGCCTGAACCGCCGGCTGCGCACCAAGGCCCGCCTGTTTCCAGGCGTGTTCGATACCTCGCGCCTGCGTGGCCTTCGCAGCCTGCGCGAATTTGACGACAGAATTACCGCGTTCTATTGCGGCTTCACCTGCGCCGACGACTACTACGACCGCTCCGCCGCCGCGCACGTGCTGGACCGGATCGCGGTCCCAACTTTCATCCTGAACGCCGCGAATGATCCCTTCATTCGCATCCTTCCCGAAACTCGCGAGAAGATTTTGAATAATCCGCACATCACGTTTGTCGAAACCGAAGACGGCGGCCACTGCTCCTACCTGGCAAAGGCCAACGGCAGCAGTGACGGCCGCTGGGCCGAGACCCAGGTCGTAGAATTCCTGCGCGCAATGTAGGCGCGAGCGTCCTCGTTCGTGCCGGTCGGACACTCTTGTCCGACCGCCTTTGACTTGGTCGGCCAGAAGGGAAAATCAAAAGCAGTCGGACAGGAGTGTCCGACCCACACACCCGCGGGCGAGCCAAGCTCGACGCGCTTTCCTATACAATCACGGCGGATGAAGTTCCTGCAGTCGATCCGCGTCGCCATCATCCTGCTGGCGCTCCCTCTCTGGCTTTCAGCCGAGCCTGTCTCCCAACTGCGCCCCACCGACTACGTCAACGACTTCGCTCACGTTCTCGATCAGACCACCATCGCGCAGCTCGATAACATCTGCCAGCAGCTCGACCAGAAAGCGCAGGCGCAGATTGCCGTGGTCACGATAAATACCCTGGACGGCACCGACATTGAGAGCTACGCCGTGGCCTTGTACAAGCAGTGGGGAATCGGGAGCAAAGCCACGGACCACGGAGTGCTGATCCTGCTGGCGGTGCAGGACCACAAATACCGCATCGAAGTCGGCTACGGGCTGGAACCGATCCTTACGGATGGCAAGGTTGGAGGCTTTGGCCGCGAAGCGGTCCCGCTGCTGCGGCAGAATGATTACAACGGCGCCGTGTCGTTGATGACTGCGCGGGTCGCCGACGTAATCGCGCAGGATGCCGGCATCCAGTTGACCGGCGATCGCCCACAGTTCACATCGCCCCAGAGCGCGCCCCAGCGAGGGCTGTCCGGAAAACAGCTGCTCATTCTGGGCGTCATTCTGTTGATCATCCTGTTCACACCCCTGCGCAGTGTCCTGTTCTGGATCCTTCTTTCCGGACTGGGCGGCGGCGGTGGCGGTGGTTATCGAGGCGGTGGTGGCGGCTTCGGCGGCGGTGGCGGCGGTTTCGGAGGATTCGGCGGAGGCAGTTCCGGCGGCGGCGGCGCCAGCGGAAGCTGGTAGCTGTATTTTGTAGCGCCGGCGTCCCGCCGGCTGTCCCGAGGGCATCTTGCCCTCGGCGCATGCAGTCGAGGTTACGGAGGAAGCAGAGACAGACGGGCGGGACGCCCGTCCTCCATTCGGTTCGCAAAGCAGGAGGTTTCGCAAATGGTCGCAGAAAAGCAGATCGACGAATTCGTCAGCCGCATGAAACAAGCCGCGGGCCAGAATCTTCAGAGCATCGTTCTCTACGGCTCCGCCGCGACCGGAGAATTCCAGGCCGATTTCTCCAACCTGAACCTGCTCTGCATCCTGCGCGAGACTTCGTTCTCAAAACTATCCGCCATTTCGCCGGTAGTGGAATGGTGGCATCGCCAGAAAAATCCGGCACCCCTGATCATGACCCAGGAAGAGCTGGAACATTCCACTGACGTGTTCTCCATCGAGTTTCTGGATATGCAGCATCACCACCGGGTGCTTTTCGGCGACGAATTGCTGCGCCCGCTGCAAATCCCCATGCACCAGCATCGCGCCCAGCTGGAATATGAACTGCGCGAGAAACTTATTCTGTTGCGGCAACGCCTGCTGGAAGCCGGCGACAACGACCGCGCCCTCTGGCAGTTGCTGCTGGGCTCGGTCTCAACCTTCGGGACCCTGTTCCG
>DATGYF010000761.1:0-2030 GCA_035298145.1 Terriglobales bacterium
TTCAAACTGCTATCCTATAACTAGAAAGTAAATATCAGGCGCGGGCTACTTGGCTCGCGCCTGTTCTTGTTTGGGCGTGCCGGCCAGCGGCAAGTGCGGGGACGCGATCACGGGTTTCCCAGTCGCCTTAGATTTTGCCCAGGAAAACTCGAAACGGCTGCAGCTCGAAAGGACACGGCTTTCAGGAGCCTGTCCCGTGAGCAGCCGAAGGCTGTTGCCGCGCCGCGATTTCACACTGCGCCCGGCTCATCCGAAATGCGTGCCCTACCCACGCCGGGCGAGCGCACCTGAAATGTGCGCTCACCGGAAGAAGAAGCGCGGCCCATCGCCGCGCGTCTTTAGTTGGGGCCATGGAAAACAGCGCGGAAGTTCCTGCCGGGCAGCGCGCCGGGCGGGACAAAAAGGGTAAGCCACAGAAAGGCACCGACAAACAGCGAGGAGAGTTGGCCGAGATGCACTTCATGCTCAAGGCCGCCGGCCTGGGTTTCGGCGTCGCCAAGCCCTGGGGCGAGAGCGAACGTTATGACTTCGTTCTGGATACAGGAAAGAAATTCTGGCGCGTACAAGTCAAGTCCACGTATGTAGCGCGCGCTCCTAAGTATTCGGTAAATGTGTGCCGGAGCATCGCTGGCAAGAAAAAGATGTCATACACAGCTGAAGAGATCGACATTCTGGTGGTTTACATAGTTGCCGAGGATGCATGGTATGTGCTCCCCGTGGCGGTTGTCGCGGTTCGCACCCGTCTGTACTTCGTCCCTTTGGGAAGCAAAAGGGGTGGCGTTTACGAAAAATATCGCGAAGCCTGGGACTTGATGAAAGCAGAACCCCGTGCCCCGGGACCCTAATGTGGGCGCGAGCGTCCCGCTCGTGCCGGGAGGCAGGCCCTGGATCCTGGAATTAACTATTGTCTGGATCGTTCATCGTCTAGCCGATACTGAGTAATCACTTCCTGACCTGCGGCAAAAAGCTTAGTCAACGGATCACGGCGCTGATTGAGCTCATCCTCGACAGCGCTGGCGGTGAAAACACCCGCGTCCGTAAGAACGTAAAACTTGGCTTGGCCGGTCTCTGGGAGGGGAAATTCAGTCGTAGCTTTCATTCCCGCCTGAAATTCGGCAGCCGTACGGACGAAGTTCTGGGCTGCGTCATGAATCGCGGGCTTTCCCACGCCGCCGATATAGCCCCCGCCACTGCTCAGATAGATACTCCCATTTCCGTCGGAGAGGGCGGTGACCGTGGCGGTACCGCGGTTCAAACTCAGATCCATCACAACTCCCCAAGGTTCCGTGGGAGCCGACGTCGCAGGTAGGCTGAATTTCTGGCGTGACCCCTGGAAGATCAGATTGCGCAGGTCAACGTAAGTCTTTGCTGGAGGCGAGTTCGACTGATTGGGAAACATGGAAGATCGATTTCGTGTGCGCAATGCGATCAAGATTAGGAACAAGACCGCGAAGGCTGCAATCGCGATGACGATGACTTTCAACTCAATAGATTCCCATCTCTCTAGTTAGAGCCTTCCACTTACTGTCCACCAGCGCCTTGGTTTTTTCGTCCATCAGGATTTCGTCAGGCCAGGGACGCGCGAAGCCTTCGCTGGGCCATTTGCGGGTGGCGTCAATCCCCATCTTCGAGCCGTAGTTCGGCAGGCGCGAGGAATGGTCCAGCGAATCAACCGGGCCGAGAGTGAACTGAATGTCGCGCTCCGGATCAATGTGGTTTAACACCTTGAGCGTGACCTCGCCGATGTCCTGCACGTTCACGTCTTCATCCACCACGATGATGCACTTCGTGAACATGGCCTGGCCCAGCGACCAGATCGCATTCATCACCTTGCGCGCCTGGCCGGGATAAGACTTGCGAATCGACACCAGCATCAGGTTGTGAAAAACGCCTTCAAGCGGAAGATTGATGTCCACCAGTTCAGGAATGGTCAGCCGCATCAGCGGGAGAAAGATGCGCTCGACTGCCTTGCCCATCCATCCGTCTTCCATGGGAGGCTTTCCCACAATCGTGGTGGAATAGATCGGATT
>DATGYF010000762.1:0-8518 GCA_035298145.1 Terriglobales bacterium
ACCGCCGGCGCTCCGGCCACCATGCTAAAATTACGTCAACCCAATGCTTCCAGACGTGCAACACCTCATGGAGCTGCAGCAGGCGGACCGTGAAATCCTCCGCCTCAATCAGGAGGTTGCCGCGCTGCCCAGGCGCGTGGCCGCCATCGAAGCCAAGCTGGCCGGCACCAAAGCCGGGCTGGAACAGGCCAAGGCCGCCGTCAAGGCCGACGAGGCGACAAAGCGAAAATACGAAAGTGCCATTCAGGACCTGCAGGGCAAGATTTCCAAGTATCGCGACCAGTCTCTTGCCGTAAAAACCAACGAACAGTACAAAGCTCTGTTGCACGAAATCCAGTTTTCCGAGCAGGATATCAAGGCCAATGAAGACAAGATTCTGGAGTTGATGCTCAACGCCGACGCTCGCGACAAAGACGTGAAAGCGGCCGAGCTGGAATTGAAAGCCGAGATGGCGGAGATTGAGAAAGAGAAGGCCGCCGCCCGCGAGCGCACCGCCGAGGACGAGAAGCTGCTGGCGGAGTGGAATGCCAAACGCGACCAGGCCCGCGCCGGAGTGAACGAAGACCTGTTGCGGCAGTACGAACGCGTGGCCAAATTTCGCGGCTCCGGGATTGCTGAAGTTCGCGACCAGAAATGCATGGGCTGCCAGGTCATGCTGCGTCCCCAGACTTACAACGAAGTGCGCGGCGGGCAGATCGTGGTCTGCGAATCCTGCCAGCGCGTTCTCTACTTCGATCCCGCCACCGGTGTGGCCGTGGAGCGGCCCAGCCTCACCGCCAAGCGCCGGGCCCGGCCCAAGACCCACATCGACCGGGCTTGGTTTTATCTGGCTGATTTCGGCGGCATTGGTGAAGCCTTCCTAGCCTTCGTAAATGCCAAAGGAAGCTCTAGCCGTAGAGCCTACGACGCCCACACTGGCCGAAAGATTGGAAAAACCGAGAGGCGAGATGGGCTGGATTTTTCCGTTGCTTTTGCCGACGATATCAATGCCGGCCTTCAGCTGAATGGCGGCTTGGACGAGCAGCAACTGGAAGAATGGGCGGAGGAATTGCCCAGCGTCACTCTTGACGAATTGAACGGGGACCTGAAGAATGCGCGCGCGGCGAGCGACGCCGCAGCACCGCGACCCTCAGAACACCCAGCCGCCAGCTGATCACAACGAACCGTGTGGGGACAGCCGCCCTCGACTGTCCGGCGGAGCAACGCTCCGCTAGTTTTTCGCTCGCATCAAAAGGCCGTCGAGCTCTCGCTCGACCGGACAGCCGAGGGCGGCTGTCCCCACGTGGTTCGTGGCGGGGTAAGATCATGGCATGCCCTCAAAGTCAGGCACGCCCTCGCTACCCGTCGTAAAAATTTCCCGCCGCGGCGCCAAACGCCTGCAGGACGGCCACGTCTGGGTCTATCGCTCGGACATCGTCTCCGCGGACGGGGTTGCGCCCGGGACCGCTGCGGGTGTCACCGATGAGCGCGGGAAATTTCTGGGGACGGCCCTCTACAGCAGCGCCTCGCAGATCGCCGTCCGCCTGATTTCTCCCCACGCCGTCAATAACCTGGGCCGCCTGCTCCGGGAACGCATTCAGGAAGCCATCAGCTATCGGGCACGGGTGGTGCGGGATAGTGATGCCTATCGCGTAATCTTCAGCGAAGCCGATTTTCTTCCTGGGCTGATCGTGGACCGCTACAACGATCTGATTTCCATCCAGGCGCTGACCCAAGCCATGGACGCGGAGCCGGTGCGCAGCGTGATTATGTCTGAACTCCGCGACCGCCTGAAACCGGCAGCCATCGCGGAACGCGTCGATCCCCGCATCCGCGAACTGGAACAATTGCCGGCCCGGCCTTCAGGCCTGGTTCTGGGCGAAAAGAGCAGCACGGTTTTCACGATGAACGGCGTGCGCTTCCACTACCAGGCGCTGGAGGGACAGAAAACTGGCTCCTTCCTCGACCAGCGGGAGAACTACGCTGCGGCCGCGCGTTATGCTCACGGCGAAGCCCTGGATGTTTTCTGTTACCAGGGCGGCTTTGCCCTGCACCTGGCCGGGGCCTGCTCCAAAGTCACCGGCGTGGACAGTTCGCGCCCCGCGCTCGAGGTCGCAGACCGCAATGCTGCATTGAACGGCCGTGACATCGAATGGGCAGAGGCCAACGCCTTCGACCTGCTGCGCGACTACGCCGACGCCGGACGGCGCTACGACACCATCGTCCTCGACCCGCCTGCCTTCGCCAAGAGCAAAGCCAATCTCGAAACCGCCCTGCGCGGCTACAAGGAACTAAACCTGCGCGCGCTCAAGATGCTGCGGCCCGGCGGCATTCTGGTCACCTGCTGCTGCTCTTATCACGTCAGCCCCGCGCAATACCTTGAGGTGGTGGGAGATTCAGCCCGCGATGTCCACAGAAATCTGCGCATCATGGAAAACCGCGGGCAAGCTGCGGATCATCCCATTCTCCTGAGCGTGCCCGAAACCGAATACCTTAAATGCGTAGTAGCCTACGTAAGCAATTGAAAATAATATAAATAATGTAGTTGACAATACTACACTCATATTTTATTATCCGTTTACACTAAATATTAATTCGGGGCAGCAACTGAGGCCCTTAACCAATTTAAAAAGTTCCAAGAGGAGGATTGTATGACCGTACTAACCCGTTGGGATCCGTACCGCGAGTTCAGCAGCGTGCAGGACCGCCTGAATCGCCTGTTCAATGCCTCGTTCAGCGAGGGCAGGGACGAGTCCCTGGCCACCTCGAGCTTTGCTCCCGCCGTGGACGTTTATGAAGATGAGCACAACGTCACGCTGAAGATCGAAGTTCCGGGAATTGACGAGAAGGACATTGACGTACGCATCGAAAACAACACCCTGACTGTGCATGGCGAGCGCAAGTTCGAGAAGGATGAAAAAGAAGAGAACTACCGCCGGGTCGAGCGGCAGTATGGCAGCTTCACTCGCACTTTCACTCTGCCCAACACGGTGGACACGGAAGGCGTTTCCGCCAACTACGAGAAAGGTGTGCTGAAGGTAAAGCTGGCCAAAAAGGCCGAAGCCAAGCCCAAGCAGATCAAAGTCAATGTAGGTGGCGAAAAGACGCTGGAAGGCAAGGGTCCAAGCAAAGCGGCATAAGTTGGCCCAATGGAGGACGGGCGTCCGCGCCCGTCGCTCTCCAGCTGCAGCTGGACAAACCGACGGGAGGCGGCCGACTGACCGCCTCCTTTTTGTATTTGAGCAATCAGTCCTTAGCACGTAGCATTTTGTTTTTGATGGAGGATGGAGCGGCTTTCGCCCGTTTTGTGCACAGCATTGCCTGACGGGCGGGGCCGCCCGTCCTCCATTGAGATTCGATTGCTTGAGGAGTACTTATGGCGATTCGTTGGGAAAAACTTACGGTGAAGGCGCAGGGAGCAGTACAACGCGGCAACGACCTTGCTTCCGAGCACGGTAACCCGGAGCTGTTGCCGCTCCATCTGCTGGCGGCGCTGCTGGAGGACAAAGAGGGAATCGTGCAGCCGGTGCTGGAGAAGATCGGCATCGGTCCGCAATCGGTTCTCAGCGAGACTTACCGTGAGATCGAGCGCCTGCCTAAGGTTTCCGGAGGCGGAGCGGCCCAGGCCACGCTCTCCAAGGCGGCCAACGACCTTCTGGATCGGGCCTTCAAGGAAGCGGCCAATTTCAAGGACGAATACGTTTCGACCGAGCACCTGCTGCTGGCCATCACACACCTGAAGCGCGACCCGGCACAGGAAGTCCTGGCTCGGCAGGGCGCCACCTACGATGCCATTCTTAAGGCTTTGACCTCGGTGCGCGGATCGCAGAAAGTCACCGACCAGAATCCTGAAGCCAAGTACCAGGCGCTGGAGCGCTACGCCCGCGACCTGACCGAACAGGCACGGCGGGGAAAGCTCGATCCCGTAATCGGCCGCGATGAAGAAATCCGCCGCGTGGTGCAGGTGCTGTCGCGCCGCACCAAGAACAATCCGGTGCTGATCGGCGAGCCCGGCGTGGGCAAGACCGCCATCGTCGAGGGCCTGGCCCAGCGAATCATCTCCGGCGACGTGCCCGAGGCCCTCAAGAACAAGCGCGTGGTGGCGCTCGACCTGGGCGCGATGCTGGCAGGGGCGAAGTTTCGCGGCGAATTTGAAGATCGCCTCAAGGCGGTGCTCAAGGAAATCGAAGACTCGCAGGGCAAAATCATTCTGTTCATCGACGAGTTGCATACCCTGGTGGGCGCGGGCGCTGCGGAAGGCGCGATTGACGCCTCCAACATGCTGAAACCGGCTTTGGCTCGCGGCGAGTTGCGCGCCGTCGGCGCCACCACGCTCAACGAGTATCGCAAGTACATCGAGAAAGACACGGCGCTCGAGCGCCGCTTCCAGATCGTCTTCGTGGGCGAGCCCAACGTTGAAGACACCATCGCTATTCTTCGTGGGCTGAAAGAGCGCTACGAAGTGCATCATGGCGTGCGCATCAAGGATTCCGCGATCGTGGCCGCGGCCACCTTGTCGCATCGCTACATTTCCGACCGTTTCCTGCCCGACAAAGCCATCGACCTCATCGACGAAGCGGCGGCATCGCTGCGCATCCAGATCGATTCCATGCCCACCGAAATCGACCAGTTGGAGCGCCGCGCCACGCAGCTTGAAATCGAGAAGCAGGCGCTCAAGAAGGAAAGTGACCCCAACTCCAAAGAGCGGCTGGCGGTGATCGAGAAAGAGCTGGCTGAATTGCGGGAGAAATCCCATGCGCTGAAGGCGAGCTGGAAGCAAGAGAAAGACCTGATTGCCCGGACCCGAACCCTGAAAGAGAAAATTGAGCAGCTCAAGATCGAAGAGCAGGCGGAGGAGCGCAAAGGCAATCTGCAACGAGTGGCGGAGATACGCTACGGCCTTCTGGTGCAGGCGGAAGAGGAACTGCAGAAGCTGACGGCCCAGATCGATGGGACTTCTCAGGGCAAGGCGGCGGGCGAGGGCGCCCGCCCCACACGGATGTTGAAAGAAGAAGTGGACGAAGAGGATGTGGCCCGCATCGTTTCCAAGTGGACTGGGATTCCGGTCTCGAAGATGCTGGAGGGCGAAGTCAAGAAGCTGGTCACCATGGAAGAGCGGCTGCGGCAGCGCGTGGTCGGCCAGGACGCCGCGCTTGAGCGCGTGGCTAATGCGATTCGCCGCTCGCGCGCGGGACTGAGCGACCCCAAGCGGCCGATCGGGTCGTTTATTTTCCTGGGGCCGACGGGCGTAGGAAAGACTGAACTGGCCCGTGCCCTGGCTGAGTTCCTGTTCGACGATGAGCACTCCATGGTGCGCATCGATATGTCCGAGTACATGGAGAAGCACGCCGTCTCACGCCTGATCGGCGCGCCTCCCGGCTATGTGGGCTACGAAGAAGGCGGCCAGCTCACCGAACAGGTGCGGCGGCGCCCCTACGCGGTGGTGCTGTTCGACGAAATCGAGAAGGCGCATCCCGATGTGTTCAACGTGCTGCTGCAGATGATGGACGATGGACGCCTGACTGACGGCCGCGGCCGCACCGTTGATTTCCGCAACACGGTCATCATTATGACTTCGAACATCGGCTCTGCCTTCCTGCAATCCGAGGGTACGCGTTCGGAGAAAGAATTTGATGAAGCCTCGAAGCAGGTGATGAACGCCCTGCACAGCCACTTCAAGCCGGAGTTTCTGAACCGGGTGGACGACATCATCGTCTTCCGTCCGCTGGGCAAAGAGCAGCTGGTGAAAATTATCGAGCTGCGTCTGGAAGACGTTCGCCGCCTGCTGGCGGATCGCAAGATTTCGCTAGAGCTGACCGATGCGGCCAAAGATCTGCTGTTCACCGAGGGCTTCGATCCGAACTTCGGGGCGCGCCCGCTGAAGCGGGCCATTCAAAAGCTCGTCCAAGACCCTCTGGCCCTGAAGATTCTGGACGGCGAAGTGCTGCACGGCGATCACGTGGTCGTGGACGCCGACAAAAAAGCCGGGAAGATGGTGTTTGAAGTCAGCAAGCGGGTAGGCGAGAAGGAACCGGTAAAGGCGCGACGATAAGATGTAGGCGCGAGCGTCCTCGCTCGTGCGGCCCCGCCAAGGGGACGCAGCACGAGCGGGACGCTCGCGCCTACATAAATCCCCGGTCATTTTCGGCAATTGCCCAATTTCTCTTTTCGCCTTACCATCCATTCAGTGGCTACTGCCAAAAACATTCCCGACCTGAAGCAGCGAATCGTGTCGGCGGCGCCGGTTGAGGACGATTCATCGTTTGAACTGAAGCTGCGGCCCCAGCGGCTGGCAGAGTTCATCGGTCAGCCCAAGGTCAAGGAAAACTTGGCGGTCGCGATCGAGGCGGCCAAATCCCGCGGCGAGGCGCTTGACCACGTTCTGCTCTACGGTCCGCCCGGGCTGGGCAAGACCACGCTCGCCACCATCATCGCCAACGAACTCGCTGTCCCCTTCCAGCAGACTTCCGGTCCGACCCTGCAGATCAAGGGCGACCTTACCGCAATCCTGACCAATGTCCGCGACAAACAGGTGCTTTTTATCGACGAGGTGCACCGCCTGCAGCCCGCGCTCGAGGAAATCCTCTACTCGGCGCTCGAAGATTACAAGCTGGACATCATGATCGGGCAAGGGCCGTCGGCGCGCACTCACACCATGGATGTGAAGCCGTTTACCTTTATTGGAGCTACCACCCGTGCCGGGCTGCTGTCATCGCCCTTGCGGTCGCGTTTCGGCATCGTGCTGCGGCTGGAGTTCTATACCCACGAGGACTTGCGCATCATCGTGGAGCGTTCGGCGGAAATTCTTGCCATCGGAATCGACCACGCTGGAGCGCTCGAAATTGCCAGCCGTTCCCGCGGAACTCCGCGCATTGCCAACCGCCTGTTGCGCCGGGTGCGCGACTATGCCCAGGTGCGGGGAGCGGGAAAGATTGATTTGCCGACCGCCCAGGCTGCGCTGCAGATGCTGGAAGTCGATCGTCACGGCTTCGACGAAGTGGACCGCAAGCTGCTGCTGACCATCATCGAGAAATATCAGGGCGGCCCGGTCGGGGTGAACACCCTGGCAGCAGCCCTGGCCGAGGAGCAGGACGCGATCGAAGAGATCTACGAGCCGTTCCTGATCCAGATTGGCTTCCTGAACCGCACGCCGCGCGGGCGTGTGGCCACACAATTAGCGTACGAGCACTTTGGGATCACGCCCAACCGCAAACAGAGTTCGTTATTCTAGTCGTCAGTCGTCGGCCATCAGTCTTCAGCAAGACCAGATTCTAACTAACAACTGACTGCCAGGAACTGACGACGGATCTTTATGGGTTCTTTATTCTAGTGTTCAGTCATCAGTTGTCAGTTCTCAGAAAGACCAGATTTTGCTGACGACTGAAGACCGACGACTGACGACTGTTCCTATGATTGCTCATTTGCGCGGAAAGCTGCTGGCCAAGCATCCCAACCAGGCTGTCGTCGAGACCGGCGGCGTTGGATACGACGTCACCATCAGCGTTCCTACTTTTTCCGAGCTGCCCGGGGTCGGCGGGGAGGTCGCGCTGCACATCCACACTCACGTGCGGGAGGACGCGCTGGCGCTCTACGGATTTCTGCGCTCCAGCGAAAAGGCCCTGTTTGAAAAGCTGATCACCGTAAGCGGCATCGGGCCCAAGCTCGCGATCACTATTCTGAGTGGAATGGCGGCCGACGAAATGGTCAACGCCATACGGGGCAACGATATTGCGCGGCTTACCCGTATCCCGGGAATCGGGAAGAAGACCGCCGAGCGCATGGTGCTGGAACTGCGCGACAGACTGGCCGTCGAAAAGCATGGAGAGACTGCGGCCGCGCCCGCTATGAGCGCGGCGGAGGAAGACGTGCTCTCGGCGCTGGTCAACCTGGGGTATCAGCGCGCCGCAGCGGAGAAAGCATTGGCGTCGATCCCCAGGACAGGGCAGTTCGATGCCATGTTCCGACAGGCCCTGGCTGCCCTTTCAAAATAGCTTTTTACACAATTTCAGTGGGGACGCAATACCTGGTAGCGGGTGATGCCGTAGCCGAGCGCTGCCCCAAGAAACACATCCGAAGGGAAGTGAGCGCTCGTGGTTATTCGAGAAAGGCTGACCGCAGTGGCAAAGCCATACACAGCCCAGGGCACCCAGCGGTGAGTGTGGTAGCGCGTGGCCACGACGGTGGCGACGGCAAAGGCGCCAGCCGCGTGCCCGGACGGGAAACTGCTTCCCTTGAAGGGCGACTTACCACCGCTAAAGAAGGTATCGGTAAACGGGGCCCCGGGTGCTACATCGGAGGGCCGCCTTCTGCGGGTGACGGCCTTGATCGCGAGGTCAACCACAGCGGCGTCGGCGTAAGCCTCCCCTGCGAGCAATGCCGTGCCCACTTGATAGGAGTCATGCCGGGCATAGCCTGAGATCATCAGCGAAGCCGGCAGAAGTATGACCTCCGCGCTGGTAATAGGCGCATCGAATACATCGTTCACGTCATCCAGATTCCCCGAATGAGAACGGAAGTAGGGCATCACATGGGGATCGGC
>DATGYF010000763.1:0-11540 GCA_035298145.1 Terriglobales bacterium
AAGAGCAGCAGCCCACATCAGGCTAATGATTCCCCACAGATTACGAATCGTCTTCGGGTCCAGGCCCTCGGAGTCCATCGCAGAAATAATCCGCTGAATATATCGGCAGGCTTCATCATGTCAGTTCTGGGGGCCATTGCGCTGTTCGCCATCTACCACTTTTCAAGACGTGCCGGTAGCCAACCTTCAACGTGTATCAAGAATTGGGTAGGCGCTCAAGGGCGATACGATAACAAGGGGCTGGCGGATGAATATCTTACACAGCGTGAAAATCACTTCAAAGAGGGCTGGGGGGTCATCAGCGATGGCCATTCCTCGATGGGTGGTGTTGGTCGACAGGGATAAAGAACAGGGTAGTTAGGGAAAATCGCGTGCAAGAGCCGTGCGCTTTCCTCAACCTTCAGTTCGCGCGATATGGGTAGCGTAGAGCTAGCCGGCTGCGGGATATCAGGGGAATGATCGGAAATTGCATCGTCGTGCATTTTCGTCTGCCAGTGTAACCCCATTGAAAGTAATGCGACCTAAAAAGTTGCCCTGGGTTCGGGTTTCTAATTCAAGCCGTCAGGGTACCCGTCTTTGTCGATGCAGAATACGTCACTCATGCCTAAATTCTAGATGGCGGGCAGATGCTTAACAATGACCTCTCTCCTGTCCGCATGTGACTGGAGTATGATTTCGTCGAAGATGAGCATTCTCCCTGTTAAGTCGGTGAACACGCTGAACGAAGTATTCTCCTCACTGTCTTCTCGCCGCCGTTATGAGGTCTGGTTCGTTCGGCTGGGTCTGGCGGATGGTGGCGGGGCCTGGTGGTTTCGGTATTTGCTGATGAACCCGGGGCGAGGGGGTTGTCCTGGAGACCCTGGGGGAATGCCGCTCCAACTGTGGGCCACCTGGTTTCCAAAGGATGGAGAGCCACAAAGCTTCATTCAGGGATATTCGTTGGCAGGTCTGGAACTGAGCGCCAGCCGAGATCCATTCCATTTCCGCATAGGCAACAATGAGATTCAGGAGAACTGCTGCCGAGGAGCGTTGGAAGCACGCGGACACTCGATTTGCTGGGACCTCCGATTTCATTCCACGTTTCGCGTCACATTGAGCAACAAGGGCTGGATTGGTTTCTCGCGAACGCCGCATTCTGACGCACTTTTTTCAGGGCAGATCACCCTGGATGGGCGCCGTTTCGAAGACGATCCTTTGGGGTTTGGGGTTCAAGGGCATAACTGCGGCTACCGGCATCGAAAGTTCTGGCGTTGGGCACACGTGTATTTTCTTCGGCCTGACGGACCGCCAAGCACGTTCGAAGTCCTGGTTTATGAAATGCCATTCGGGCTGGTCTTTCGCAAAGCAGTGCTCTGGCATAACGGAGAACAGCGCGCCTTTCGTAATTTGACGGAGATCAGAAGAGACCAGGAAAACTTACGATGGGATTTTCGTTGTTTCATGCGCGATGGCTTCGAACTGGAAGCTGCGCTCGACGGTTGCGGTGCAAGCATGCATCGTTTGCCTTACGTAAGAACCGACTGTCGTGGCACCTTGGAAGTGATGAACAACAGCCTGGCGAGAGCGACACTCTGCCTGAGGCCACGCGGCGGATTGGTCGAGAAACTAGAAACGACTACTGGGGCAGTATTGGAGATGGGCGGCCCGGGATCTCACTCGGAAGCATGAGCCTTGGCGAGGCGCTCGGCGACGATGGTGTACGCCGACGGATTAAACGCCATTCCGATGTGCGTGCCCGGAACTTCAAAATCGGCCTCAGGATCCCTGGTCATGCAATACCGCCAATTCACGATGCCGTCGTGGCGCGTGTAAATTGCGGTCTGGAGCATGGAGTCCGGAATATCGCGCTTCAACGAATCAACAAAATTGCAGGTGCAACGCCCAGTGTAGCAGGCTGGCAGTACGCCACGGCCATGCTCCTGCAGGATACGCAGGCGAACGGCTTCGGCGGCGTGGAGAACAGTTCGGCTGGTTACGGTGCCTCGAATCGGTGAAGCCAGGGTAATGACAGAGGCAACATCCCGGGGCCTTTGCCGTGCCACCGCGCAAGCGATCACTCCGCCGAGACTATGACCGATCAGGTGAATTTTTCGTCCCGTCTCCGCCCGCGCTGTTTCTATGGTCTCGTTCAGATGACGCTGGATCAGGAGGTTCGGGCAGTCGGCGTTGATCCCAATGCCGGAAAAATAAGGCCGGTAACCAATGCGCCCCAACCAACCATGGAGTTCCATCAAATAAAGGTCGGTGCCGAGAAAACCTGGAATGATGACGACCCCGGAGTCATCCCCATGCGGCACGCCAAAGCCGTAGTAAATGGGGGTTGCGTGCAGCAGGAGAATCTCGGCCGCGAAGAGCGCTTCGGTCCACGGTGAAAAGGCATTACCGGAAAGGGCCAGCGGAGTGTGTTCGCGGACCCTAGCCTGCGATCGACCTGTAGCCCTTTTCTCTTTGCGCAATTTCGTCCCGGCTTGCCATCCGAGCGTATTCACCGACGCGTGGTTGCAACAGGCCGGCGCTTGACCACTTCAAATTATACCTTGATTTCCTTGCTGGCCCCATGGCACGTTTGAGCTATGACATGTATTTGGGGCTGCGAGAGTAGCGGCCCCAGCCCGGAGCCCTCCGAGTATCTCAAGCTCCACGTTCCGCGATGTGATGGCTCCCCTCTGGACGGCCCTGCAAGCTGATGAGCATGCCCCTAGCGCTCTTGCCGAGATCGTTTTCGTCGCGCGGGTTTTTCGAGACGGGCCTCTAGTTCGGCCACTCGCTTGCGCAAGCCATCGAGTTCCGGCTCGGTCTGAGCGCTAGGATGTGCCGGCGGCGGCTCGGCCAGAAACTTCTTCATCATGTCCATCGGGGACAGAATCGCGGACTGGACCTCGCCCAGGCGGCTCTGTACCGCGTCTTGCACCTTCTGGTACGTGTCAAAGGCGGATTTCAAATACCACATGAGAAACTCCTGCCGAACCTCATCGGAGGCGATGACGAGCTGGCGCAGCAGTTCGAGGGGCAGCCCGGTAGGCTTGTCCTTGGCATCTTCCATGATGACCTGGGTCAGAGTGACGCGGGTAAGGTCCTGTCCGGTTTTCGCGTCCACCACCTGGACCGCCTTGCCTTCACGAACGAATGCGGCGATATCGTCGAGGTTCACATAGCGGCTGGCGGCGGTATCGTACAGCCTGCGGTTGCCATATTTCTTGATGACGATGGTGCCTGGTTTCACCCCTCCTCCTATGTTGCAGCGCACAAAGGACAAATACATATTGACACAAACCCAGCCTATTCGTATAGTTTATTCGATGCTGCAATGCAGCATACGTATTAAGAAGCAAGTGGAGGTGTCAAAATGCCGGCAACGGTAAAATCAGAGTCCTCCCGAACTCATCCTCGGGAACCGTCCTTTGTTACTCTTCTTTCCAGCTGGGCCCAACAGGGCGTACAGAGTTTCTTTGCTACGCAACGGATCCTGCTGGATCTCGCCATGCGACAGAACGCAAGCGTCATGCAGTCTGTGCGGCAACAATTGACCGATCCCCAGCACTCGCCGGCAGCCATTCTTGGCGAAGTGGCCGGGGAGGGCGTAACCAATTTCATTGAGGGGCAGAAAGTACTGCTTGAACTGGGACTAAGGCAACACGAACTCCTGATGTCCGGCGTGAAGGAACGTATTGGAGATCCGCGCGCAACCCATGCGGTGGATCTGCTGCGGCGTAGCGTGGAGACATTTATCCACATGCAGCAGGAATTCCTGAAGATCGCCGGAAAACAGACTCATGCCTGGGTGGAGGCAGCCAAGGCGGGGAAGCCGTACCAGACTGAACTCCTGGCGGGCCTGGCCCGTGAAGGTGTGGAGAATTTTGTCGAAGCCCAGAAACAATTCATGGATGTCATTGCCGAGGAGACGGCCAAAGTTATCGGCAGCAAGCACAGCAACGGCTTAAAGAAAATCAAGAAAACCGAGTTGGCCGCACTGGCGCGACAGGCAACCGAGTCGTTCATCGATGCCCAAAGGAAGCTGGTTGATCTGGCCGGGAAGCAGATGAACGCCAACGTGAAAACGGCAGGCAAGGTTCCGGAACTGCTGAAGCCATTTCCTTTTGTGCCGTTCACTGAGCTCACGCGGGAAGGAGTGAAAAGCTATGTCGATGCTCAGAAGGCGCTGATGAATGTAATGGTAAAGCCGGCCGGTGAGCACAAATCCCACGGCAAGACCAAGCACCACGGGAAGGCCAAGAGGCACGCAGCAGCCGCCTGATTGAGGAGCGGAGCGTACCCCAGGACTGTGAGTGGATTTACGGCTTGAGCCCAGCGCGGGCCAGCCCAAGGAGTCCTGCAGGGCCGAGTTGGACGGGCCCTGCAGGACGTTTTCGATTGCACTCAAATGCCGGGGGAAACGAACTAACTTTCCTCGCTATGCAGCGCCCGGCGGGTAGCCTCGAGAGTGTTAATCAATGACTCCTTAGGGAGCTTTTGAATGATCGGTTCGATAATCCATCCCAGCCCCAAAGGCACATCCCGCGTCAGTGAAATGGCTCGACACTCGATGTACACCCCACCCTTCCGTTCCTGGAATCTCCAGTAGGAATACAGGCGCCACAGGAAGCCATTTCCAGTGTCGGGCGGCAGCACGCTCTCCCTGGGTGTTCCGGCATGCTCCACTTCAGCAATCCGCGTTGTGTACGAGCGACAAACCCAGCGCGTCGGGTCCAGGGAACGATAATGGACCTCATGATCCGTCTCGAGGACCACGGTCATGATTTTCTGCTTGAGGAGCCGTAAGAAGATTCGGAAATCGTTGCCCCGATGACTTATTAACCTTGAGGCGATCACCTCGGGCTTGTAGATATTCTTGTGGTTGTCGTAGTCCTGGATCAGCCGCAAGGTCTTCTTGAGGTTGGTAGCGCGAACGAATACGGCACCGATCCAGTCATGGATCAAGCCATTGGGCACTTTGACCGGCCCTTGACCGGTCCAGAACTGCGCCACGACTTGTCCTCCCCGGACAAGACGGGACCTCTCCGAACTGACTTTAGACCACAGGAATGGGCCGCTCCCGTTCAACGTCCGCTCCATTTCCGCTTCGGCCTCTCGAATATATTCATCAAAGGCCATCAGGGTTTGAGGCTTCAACTGAACCGGTTTTGCCGTTTGCGCCATAGCACCGTGTCTATTGCGAATCGAGTCGCGCACTTCATTTGTCAACTCAGCCGCAACGTGAGCATCGTATGAGCCGGGTTTAGGTCTGAAGAAGCGGCAATCGCGTCCAACCAGTATCACACTGGAACGAGATTGGACAAGGGAGCTTCCCGAATCGCGAATGCGGCTTGTTCTCTTCTTCCTGATGGGCTGTAGAAACCACGTGGTGAGCGGCGGGTACTTGTGGTGCATCTCTCTTCGCCGGTTTCAGCAGACCGAGCAATGCTGGAAAGATGACTCCCGCCCTCAGGAGTGCATCATTTTCTCCAAGGCAGGTTTGTTGCGGATGATCAGGGTTGCGCCCTTCAATTGCAGCAATTGCTTCTTCTTGAACTCGGAGAACAGGCGGCTGACCGTCTCCCGCGTGGTCCCGATGATCTCGGCAATTTCTTCGTGGGTGAGAGACATTTTAATGTGCGAAGGATCAGCCGACTTTGCCGCGTTCCCCGACCAGGAGAGAAGCAGCTTGGCCAGTTTCTCTGATGGTGAACTTGCCAGTCCCAACATGCGGACTTCCTCGATAGCCGAGTAGTAATTGCGGCTGAGCTGTTCGGCCAGTCGCACGGCAATTTCCCCGTTCTCACGAAGGAATTGAAGCAACACATCGCGGCCAATGAAGTTTGCCTGGCCCGGCTCCACCATTTCAGCGGTAAGCTCGTAAGGCCTGTTGGAAATCGTAGCGTTGAGGCCGAGAACATCACCCGCTCCGGCGACTTTGAGGATAACCGTCTTGCCTTCCCGGGAAGAGGTGAAGAGCTTCGCCTTTCCCTTACAGAGCACAAATACCCCACGCGGCAATTGCCCTTCGATGAACAACATCGCCGACTTCGGATAGACCGCCGTGGACTTGATTTCGTTGAGCTTTTGCAAAACAGGCAGAGACAAATTGCAGAAAAGATGCTCTTCGCGCACCGGGCAGGTAGCGCAGTTGTCAATGATATTCAGGCCGTACGGTGCACGCATTGGGGCCCCGCTGCTGCTGGAATTGTATCAGCTTGTGATTGCAGTCACCAACTACCGTGACCTTACTCATCGCGTTCGTCGGGTCAGTTGGAGACAATCCGATGAGGTGACGGAACAAGTTGAAACCCAACTAGCAAGCGCGCTTTCTCATCTTCAGCACAAGGGAGTGACGAAATGGACACAACACACAAATATCATGCTCTGGCTTGGTGGACTTCCGGGCAGACGGGTCTGGTAAAGTCCGATTCTGCGCCTAATGCTATTCATTTCAGTGCGCCACTGCAATTCGGCGGGCTGGACGGCCGCTGGACGCCCGAGGATCTATTGCTGGCGGCGCTCGCCGGGTGTTTTGTGACCACCTTCCGGGTCATCGCAGGATATTCAAAATTCGAGTACATCGACTTGCATGTGGAGGCCGAAGGCGCGGT
This sequence comes from Terriglobales bacterium, assembly GCA_035298145.1. Taxonomy (GTDB): domain Bacteria; phylum Acidobacteriota; class Terriglobia; order Terriglobales; family Acidobacteriaceae; genus JAIQFF01. The sequence continues at coordinate 6,588 of DATGYF010000763.1, forward strand.
CGGTAAGGCAGAATCGGGGTACAGCTTCAGCGAAATCACCCTCCGTCCAACTCTAACCATTCACGATGAAGAAAAGCGGGATTGGGCACTGAAGCTTTTGCAGAAGACCAAAGCGGCGTGCCTGGTTTCAAAGACCCTGGCGACCACCCCAGCGCTGGAGCCTAAGGTCGAGGTTGTTACTGCTGTGCCTGTGGGCTGACCTGGATCGTGCGAAACTTCGATCCTGAAGCTTGAACAGTCATGAAAAGTGCTGTCAACGCAAGATTGCCGCTTCGAATCGTTCGCCAGCAGGCGCGGTATTTGGCGATCGCGGCGGGAGTCTATGCGGTTTTCTGGGCCGCAACAGGGCAGGCGCCAACGCTTTCCGTCACCTTGATCTACTCTTTCCTTCTGGGAAATTTCACCACGCTGGCTTTGGAGCAGATTAGCATTCCTGGCGTTACACGCGAATCTTCCTGGTACTGGCCGCTCAACCTGGTACTCCTGCTGGCGGTCACCGCGATTGCTGTAACGCTCGCCACTCTCGTGGTGTTTCTGGTTTCTGGCACGCCGGGAGGCTTCCAGCAGTTTCTCAGCACTGGCTGGAAATTCCCCGCGGTGGCCAACCTGATTTTTGGTATGGCATTTTTCATTCACCAGGTGACCAGGTGGCGCCTGGAAGACCGCAACCGGCAGTTAGAGCGAACCCTCGAACTGAGGACTGCCGAACGAGAACTGGATGCTGAGGAACTCAAGCAGGCACGGGAAATTCAACAGGGTCTGTTACCCAAGGACCTCCCACAACTGAGCGAGTTTGAGATAGCTGGAGCTTGGGAACCGGCTTGTCTCGTCGGCGGCGACTACTACGATGTCATCAAGCTGGGCAAAGACAAGCTGGCAATCTGCATTGCCGACGTCGTCGGAAAAGGCATCTCAGCGGCGCTACTGATGGCCAATGTGCAGGCCGCGGTTCGGGCCTTTGCCACGGAAGCAGCTACCCCATCGTACGTGTGCAGCCGGATTAATTCCGTGCTCTGCGCGAACATCGCAACAGGAAAATTCGTGACCCTTTTCTACGGCGTCCTCGACGCGAGCAGCCGAGTTCTGCAATACACCAACGCGGGGCACCTTCGCCCGATCCTGATCGGCGACGACGGAAACGTGAAACACCTCGAAAACGGCGGTGCACTTCTGGGTGTCTTCCCCGACTGGGAGTATGAAGACTCCACCGTCGAGCTAGACGAAGGCGACCTATTGATGGCATTCACCGACGGGATCACGGAAGCTATGGACGCTGACGGTGAAGAATTCGGGGAGGAGCGGCTGATCCAGGTCGCGAGAAATACCGGTGAGCAGTCGATGGAGGACTTGAAAACGCAATTGCTCGGAAGCGTGCAGGAATTCTGCAATTTTCGGATGCGGGATGACGCCACTCTGATCCTCATAGCAGCTTCTCGCGTCGGCTCGGAGCAAAGAAAACCAGCTTTGATTAGCTTTCAGAACGAGGCGACGGAACTTGCCCGGAGCAAGACCGTGATCGCTTTCAGCACCACAAGGGATTGCAGGGCGTACACGCCTGTTGCGACCCTGGCCTCGATTTCATGCTCCACGTTGTTGCCGGCAGAAATCGCCCACTTGTGATGGCCATCACGATGAGGTGTGCTGCCGGTCATGGCGGCACGGACCGTCCGTGCCGAAACTAACAGTTGAAGTGAGGGTAGTTGAAAAAGGAGGAAATCCCGTGATGATGCTATATCGGCTTGTCCGTCTGATCGAAACCCATTCGAAGGCTCTTGCCGCTTGCCTTCTGGCCCGAGTAGAGACTTCAGAGGCGACCCCGGACTATCGGAACGTGCCTCCGGAAGAGCTGAAAACGCGCGTTTACGAGATCTATAGCCATTTGGGTGACTGGCTCGTAAACAGGGATGAATTCGATCTGGAGCAGCGATACTTGAAAATCGGTGCGCGCCGGGCCCAGCAGAACGTCCCCCTTAGCCAGGTCGCGTGGGCAATCACCCTGACCAAAGACAATCTATGGGAATTCCTGAAAAGGGAGTCGGAACTGGAGCGTCCGGTCGAAATACTCGGCGAACTGGAGATGCTGCAAATGTTGAACCGCTTCTTCGATCGCGCGATCTACTATGCTGCCGTGGGTTACGAGCGGGCGGTTGCCGAGGCTGAGGCAGCCGATACTTGCGCGATGGCTGGGACCTAATCAGGAGATTAGAAAATAGGCGCGCAACACTTATTGGTCAGCTCTCGGCTGGTGGCGGCTGGCACTGTTCTCCTCGCGGAGTCGAGGCCGGTTACCGCGGCGTCTTGTCCTCCGGAGGGGCGCTTTGCTTCGGCAAGGAACGAACATAGTTCACCAGGTCCCAGATTCCCTCCGGTTTCATACGTTTGCCTTCCGGCGGCATATCACCTTTGCCATTCTTGATCACATGGTAGAGCTCTCCGTCCGTCCTATCTTTGAGGGTTGCCGGATCGGTAAAGTCAGTGACCTTTAGCTTCATATCCGCAGCGATATCGCCCTTGCCATCACCGTCCTTGCCATGGCACATGGCGCAGTCGTATCCCCACCATTTCTTGCCCTTCTCGATCGACTCTGGAGTCGGCTTAACTGGGTTGGCCCGACGCGCGGCGTCGGCAGGAATCACGTCAGGCGCTACCGGCGCCGTTTTAGGGGGTGTTTGGCCTTGCTGGGCCGGGGCAGAAAACTCAAGCAGAAGTAACAAAGAAATAGTCAGTAAGGTCTTCAACACGGCGGCCTCCAACCTTCCACGTTTGATGGCATCGTGGTCTTGAAAGTGCGACCACAGCCTCTGACAAAAGTGCCGGTGTTTAACGTTGCCGCACTCGTAAACGGCCAACTCGAGTTCAGCTGCACTGATACTTCCTAAGAAAATGAATAACACTTACAGTGATCCGCAACGCTGCGAGGGTTCAACATACCACTTTCAAAGGGCGTTCGCCAGCGGCAGTCATGGCCGCGTCGGGGATGTAGTGGTAGCCAGTCGCTCTCACAACCCGCGTGTGGACATCGACGAAACGCGTACAATATTTCGTGTGCAGGCCACTCGCGAAGCGCTGGTCACAATACTCGAGACGCAGCGCCTGGAATGGCAGCAATCCATTCCATCTTATGAAGAGCGAATCCAGGCATTGCAGAACCTCGAACAGGCGCTTCTGCGGCGCAAGGAAGAATTCATCCGCGCGATCGCAGACGATTTCGGGGGACGCGCCGCCGAAGAGACGATAGCGCTCGAGTTGTTCCCCGTAGTGAACGAGATCCGCCATGCCCGGCGGCATTTGCGGCGTTGGATGGCCCCGCGCCGCGTCCCGATGCCATGGCAGTTCTGGCCGGCCAGGTCTCGGGTGGAGTACCGGCCTCTCGGTGTCGCGGGCATTCTCTCAGCCTGGAACTACCCTCTTTTCCTCACTCTTGGCCCTCTGGTGGGGGCGATGGCGGCCGGGAATCACGTCATGCTCAAGCCCTCCGAACTGGCGCCCAGGTCTGCGGCGCTGATCGGTACCCTCATCGCCGAGTTGTATCCACCCGAATACGTCACCGTCGTTATCGGCGACTCCAAGGTCGCAAGCGAGTTCTCCCAGCTCCCTTTCGATCACCTGCTGTTCACCGGATCAGGACGGGTCGGCAAACTCGTCATGCGAGCGGCCAGTGAGAACCTGACGCCCGTGACGCTCGAACTAGGCGGCAAGAGCCCTGCGCTCGTACACCCCAACTACCCGCTGCGCCGGGCAACCCGGCGAATTCTCAACGGCAAGCTCTACAACGCCGGCCAGACCTGCGTCGCACCCGACTACGTCTTGCTACCCGCCGGCCGCGAGGCCGAGTTTGTCCGCCTGGCGCAGGAGGAAGTCGCAGTGCTTTATCCCCGCCTCATCGACAATCCCGACTACACGCGAGTTCTGAATGCGCAACATTACCGCCGCCTCGCCGGACTGGTGGAGGAAGCACGGCAGAGTGGCGCTGAAGTTGTCGAGATCAACCCGGCAAAGGAGACCTGCGACGAACAAAGTCGTGTGTTCCCGCCAACGTTGCTATTTGGCGCAGGCGAGGCGACTACGGTGATGCGTGAGGAAGTTTTTGGACCCGTGCTGCCGGTGGTACTTTACGACCGCCTGGATGAGGCGATCGAGTACATCAATGCCCGCCCTCACCCCTTGGCGCTCTACTACTTTGACGAAAACGGGGCCCGCATCCGCGACGTGCTCGACCGGACGATCTCAGGCGGAGTCACGGTGAACGACTGCATCTATCACCTGGGCCAGCCTAACCTACCGTTCGGCGGCGTCGGGCCCAGCGGGATGGGGCACTATCACGGCTTCGACGGGTTCGAGACCTTCTCGAAAAAGAAAGGCATCTTCCTGCAGAGCCGCTGGACGCCGCTCAAGTACCTGCAACCGCCCTATGGAGAGAGGACTAGACGTATTCTCCGTTTCATTCTCGGCGCCTGAGCGCGCCCCACCGGTCCGGCCCAAATAGTGGGCTGAGTACCTGTCCCAAGTGATCAGTGATCAGTGTCCCCGGCGATCAGGCTGCTTCAACCTGCGCGGAAGGTACCGATTGATTGACACCCCACAGCGATCGGCGTAGGGTCGAACTGAGGAGTACGCCCGTACCTCTTTCAGGTTCTCTGACCTAAGACAGTCCATCTGAAGCACCTTTCCCCCTTAGCAGACAACGGACCAGGAGGTTCAGCATGCTTGCTTCCCAGGCATCCACAACAACAGCAAAGCCCACAACTCTCGCCACCCCGAAAAAGACTGCTGCAGGAGTGGCAAAGGTATCCGATCCCGCGGGGTTGGAGAACAAGATTAGAGGACGCGCCCATCAGCTCTACGAAGGCCGTGGTTGTGAGCCTGGCAAGGACAAGCAGGATTGGCTCCGGGCCGAGCAGGAGATATTGAAGCTTGAACCCTAGAAGAACGACCGCGGTCGGCCTCCAGGGG
>DATGYF010000764.1:0-2126 GCA_035298145.1 Terriglobales bacterium
ACGAAGACATCCACCTTGGTCGCGCTGATGCCGCTGCGCGTGACCCGTGAAATTTCCAAGCGCGCTCCGATGTTCAGGGCCGCGACCGTATCTTCGAAGAGCTTTGCCGGCACTCCGGCGTCCACCAGGGCGCCCAGAAACATGTCGCCGCTCATGCCGGAGAAGCAGTCAAGGTAGGCTATGCGCATGGCTGAAGACCGGTCGTTGGTCGTTGGCCCTTGGTGGTTGGCTCTTTCGATCAGATCTGGCAGCAGACTGAGCCCAAGAGGCTTCTGGCCAACGACCAACAACCAATGGCAAACAACCAGTTTTCATCATAGGGAAGCAGTCATTTGCCGTCAAACCTCGCATGCTCGTGCGGTTTGCTACAATCACTCTTTTCTTCAACAGCTTAGGGGAATTCTTGTATCGCCATCTCGAACAGCGGCTCGCCCAACAGGTGCGCGAATTTCTGCGGCGCACTTACGATCTGGATCCGCAGAAAATCGTCATCGAACAGCCGCCCAAAGTGGAGTTCGGCGAGTACGCGTTGCCGCTGGCTTTCGAACTGGCCAAAAGGCTGCGCAAGGCCCCGCGCAAGATTGCGGAAGAAATCGTCAGCGGGATCGGCTCCATTCCAGGGTTTGAGAAGCTGGAATTAGCGGGCGCGGGCTACATTAACGCGCGGCTCAGGCGCGAAGAGCTGGCCGCAACCCTTATTGCCGACGAACGGCCGCGGGCTGACGCACCTCCCGGCAAGATTCTGGTTGAGCACTCCAGCATCAATCCCAATAAGGCGGCCCACGTTGGCCACCTGCGCAACGCCATTTTAGGCGACACTTTTGTCCGGCTGCTGAAATTTGCCGGCAGGGAAGTGGACGTCCAGAATTACATTGACAACACCGGCGTGCAGGTTGCCGACGTGGTGGTGGGATTTCTAAACATTGAAAAGAAGTCGCGGGCGGAGATCGAGCAACTGGCGCGCCAGCCGAGGTTTGACTACTACTGCTGGGACCTCTACGCCCGAGTTTCGCACTGGTATGCCGAAGACAAGCAGAACCTGCAGGTCCGGCAGCAGGCGCTGCACGCGATCGAAGAGGGCAACAATGAAAGCGCCGCCGTCGCCGACGTGATTTCCGTCGCTGTTCTGCGGCGGCATCTCGAGACCATGGACCGGCTGGACATCGAATACGACTTCCTGCCGCGCGAGAGCGAGATTCTCCACCTGCATTTCTGGGATGCTGCGTTTACCAAACTGAAAGACGGCGGCGTACTTTCCTTTGAGGCGGAAGGAAAGAATAAAGGTTGCTGGGTGATGCGGCGGGCGGGGACGGCAAAAGCTGAAACTACAGAGGACCAAGAGATTTCCGCAGGAGGCGGAGAGAAAGACGAAGTCGCCGAGGAGGACCAGAAAGTCATTGTGCGTTCCAACGGGACGGTTGGCTACGTGGGGAAAGACATCGCGTACCACATGTGGAAGTTTGGACTGCTGGGCCGCGATTTTGGCTATCGCAAGTTCTATCATTATCCCAACGGGCACGACTGCTGGATTTCGACCGCGGTGGGCGCGCTGGACCATCCCCACTTCGGCAGCGTGGCGGAGATCTACAATGTGATTGACGCCCGCCAGGCGGAGGCGCAGAACACTGTCATCGAAGCGCTGCGTGGCCTGGGGTACAACGAACAGGCCGACCACTACACGCACTTTTCCTACGAGATGGTCGCGCTCACGCCGCGTTGTGCCGCCGAACTGGGCTACCAGCTTTCCGATGACGACAAGAGTCGCCCGTACATTGAAGTTTCTGGCCGCAAGGGATTCGGGGTTAAGGCGGACGATCTGCTCGACCGGTTGATCGCCTCGGCGAAGAATGAGGTGGACGGCCGCCATCCTCAACTGACGGAGGCCGAGCGCACGACGATTGCCAGCCAGATCGCGGTGGGCGCCTTGCGTTATTTCATGCTGAAGTTCACCAAGTCCTCGGTGATCGCATTCGACTTCAAAGAAGCTTTGAGCTTTGAGGGCGAGACCGGACCTTACGCGCAGTATGCCGCGGTGCGCGCCGCCAACATCTTCCGCAAGGGCGGTTTCGATCCCGAGGAATTCGGCAGAAATGCGGCAGACCGTTCTTCGGCCGCTGACCTGGCCC
>DATGYF010000765.1:0-2306 GCA_035298145.1 Terriglobales bacterium
CCCGCGCATCAGACCGCAGACTTTGCGGAGCTGGTCTGCTCGAACTCCCTGAAATCCGACAGCGAGAACACCGCGCCGTGGCTATTGAAGGAGGAAATGCGGCGCGCCGGATCGCGGCTGCTGGAGATTGCGCGCGAGTGCGCCGTTCCTGCCGGGCATGCGCTGGCGGTTGATCGCGCGGCCTTTGCCGCCCGGGTCACGGATGAGCTCTCGCGAGAACCGCTGATTAAAGTCCGGCGCGAAGAAGTCACTCGGATTATCGAAGGTCAGATCACGATCATCGCCACCGGTCCCCTGACCTCCGATGCTTTGTCAGGGGAAATCGCGCGCCTGAGCGGTTCGACGCACCTGTATTTCTTCGATTCGATCAGTCCGATTGTCGAAGCCGATTCCATCGATATGTCCAAGGTTTACCTGGCGGCGCGCTACGACAAGGGTTCGGCCGATTACATCAACTGCCCCATGTCCAAAGAGGAGTACGACCGCTTCTGCGATGCTTTGATTTCTGGTCAATCGGTCGAGGCGCGCGACTGGGAGAAGTTGAATTATTTTGAAAGCTGCTTGCCCATCGAAGAAATTGCCCGTCGCGGCCGCGACACGCTGCGCTTCGGTCCCATGAAGCCCGTCGGATTGAAAGATCCGCGCACCGGTCGGATTCCCTACGCCGCGGTGCAGCTCCGGCAAGAAAATCTGCGGGCTGACTCCTACAACCTGGTCGGCTTTCAGAATCACCTGAAATTCGGAGACCAGGCCCGCGTGCTGCGGCTGATTCCCGGTTTGGAGAACGCGCGCTTTCTGCGTTACGGGCAAATCCACCGCAACACTTACATCAATGCGCCGACGCTATTGTCGGAGTCGCTCCAGATGAAGAGGCATCCGGCGGTGTTCTTCGCCGGGCAGATTTGCGGGGTCGAGGGATATGTTGAATCCATCGCGACCGGCCTGATGGCTGGCATTCATGCCGCAGCCTTGGCGTCCGGAGCGGAGTTGGTACCTCCACCACGGCCCACGGCTTTCGGCTCTCTGGTTCAATACCTGACTCATGCCGATGCCAAAAATTTCCAACCGGCAAACATTACCTTTGATCTTCTGCCGCCCCTGGAGCACAAAGTCCGCGATCGGCAGGAACGGCACCGCCGCCAATGCGAAGTGGCATTGAAAGAGTTCGATGGCTGGCTGGATGGATGTGGGGCGGGCGCCCTCGCCCGCCGCTTTTGACTTAGATTTCAAGTGGTTCCACAAACCACAATCAAAAGACCAACTTCAAAAGCGGCGGGCGAGGGCGCCCGCCCCACACATTCTGAACAAAATCAGATGGGCTCTCGTATATGCATTCAGGCGCTGGCCTGTCCGGCTCACGTTCGGGCGGCGTCCGCGTCCATAGAGCAATGGTTCTCAGCGATCTCATCGGCGATGTGTTGCGTACCCTCTGGGCCCACAAACTGCGCACCTTCCTGACCATGTTCGGAATCGCATGGGGAATCGTTTCCATTGTTCTGATGGTGGCCGCGGGCGAAGGCCTGCGCAAAGGACAGGCAGAACAGGCCCGCAACCTGGGCAAGGATATTCTGATCGTGTTCCACGGCCGCACCAGCATGCAGGTCGGAGGGGCCCGCGCCGGGCGGGCATTGCGCTGGGAAGACTCGGACGTGCAGGCGGTTCAGGCGGAAGCGCCGGATTGTGAATACGCCATTCCTGAGCTGGAGCAAAACGATGTTCGCGCCCACAGCAATTACAACAATGCCGCGTTTACCGTCACTGGGTCCCATCCCCCTTTTGGATATATTCGCAGCCTCGACGTGGGCATGGGCCGTTTCTACAACTGGGACGATCAGAAGGAGGCTCGTCGGGTGGCCTTCCTCGGAAGTGATGCCGCCAAGCAGCTTTTCCCGGGCCGCGATCCCGTGGGCGAGGACGTTTACCTGAACGCGTTTCCCTACAGAATCATCGGTGTGATGGCGGCCAAAAAGCAGGATTCCAGTTACGACGGTTGGGACGTCAACAAAATATTCATTCCTTTCGCGGCGATGCGCCGTGACTTTCCCGACAAGCCTCCCGGCACATCCACCACTTTTGACCAGTTGCTGGTCACGCCCAGGTCGGTTGAGCAACACGAGGCCTGCAAACGCGAGGTCCAGACTGTGCTGGGACGCCTGCACAACTTTGATCCTCACGACAAAGAAGCCTGCCCCATCTGGGACACGGTGCAGGAGGCCAAGGCTTTCCAGCAGATGACCAACGGCATGAAGTATTTTCTGGGCGCGGTTGGCATCGTAACCCTGTTTCTCGGCGGCCTGGGTGTGATG
>DATGYF010000766.1:0-6539 GCA_035298145.1 Terriglobales bacterium
TGGCCCGCGACGTTATCGAGCTCTTTAGCGTCAAAGATCCCGCGCGGGCCCGGGAGATCGCCGCCAGACTCGATCAGCTCAACGGCGACCGGCAGGAGGAAGAGCGCCGCATCCTGCAATCCATCACATCAAATTTCGAAGAGCAGCCGGTGCTGCGCGAAGCTTTCTGCATCGTGATCGACGGTGAAGGCTGGCATCGCGGGGTGATCGGCATCACCGCCACTCGTGTCGTCGAACGTTACGGGCGCCCGGCGCTGGTGATTTCGCGCAACGGCGAGGATGCTCACGGCTCCGGCCGTTCCATCCGCGCATTTCACCTGCTGAATGCGCTCGAGTCATGTGCCGGACTATTCACGCGCTTCGGTGGACACGCCCATGCCGTCGGCTTCTCGCTGCCCGCCGCAAACCTGCCGGAACTGCGGACGCGCCTCGACCAGTACGCGCGCACCCGCCTGACCCTCGCCGACTTCGAACCCTCGCTCAATTTTGACGCCGAGCTGGCGCTTGAACAGGTGACACCCGAGCTCTTCAACCTTCTGCAACGCCTGGAGCCGTTTGGCGTGGGCAATCCCCAACCCGTTTTTGCCGCCCGTGCCGTCCGCCTCATGGCCTCGCCGCGCATCATTAAAGACAAGCATGTGAAGCTGAAGCTGGGGCCGGCCGTGGCTTCGTTGTCCCACGGCCCGGACGGGCCGGATGTGAACATCCTGACCACTCCGCGCTGCGATCCGGATTCAGCCGCTTTGCGGCGCGGCGACGTGCGCCAGGCCACCGAGAACCGTCAGGCGACAGATGCCAAATGGCGCCGTGCCATCACCTTCGATGCCCTGGGCTGGCGCATGGCGGAACCATGTCAGCAAGCCGGGCTTCTACCCGGCGATGCTCTCGACATTGCCTTCACTATCGAGAATAACGATCATCCCGAGTACGGAGGCCTCGAACTCTCATTGCGAGATTTCACGCGCATCGAGAAAACCGACGCTTCGTCGAAAAAACAGAAAGAGGTCGCGGCCGGTCTATAAGTTTGGGTACCCGGCGAAGACCTCTGAGAACTGACATCTAAAAACTAAAAACTGCCTCTTACTAAATCAACACAGCGAAGTTCGCTCTCACCACATGTGGTAGTAGCCGTTGCGCTGGTCCACTTCCACTCTGGTCTTGAACAAACCTTCCAGACGATCCGGCTGAAGCATCTGCTCCTTTGGCCCATCGGCGATGATGCGGCCGTTTGACATCAGCAGCACACGCTCGATTTCCGGAATCAAATCGGAGAGGTCGTGAGTCACCAGAATGATTCCGATTCCGGCTTTCGCCAGCGAGCTCATGCTCTGACGAAGACTGTGCCGGGCGGAGACGTCGAGAGAGTTACTGGGCTCGTCGAACAACAGGGCCCGCGGCTTGTGGACCAGGGCGCGGGCGATGAGCACCCGCCGCGCTTCGCCGGAAGACATTTCGCAGACCGGACGCTGGGCCAGGTGCGATATCTCGAGCTGCGCCAGAGCGGCGTCGGCCAGTTCGCGGTGCCCAGGATCGACCACGTGATGGGGGAAGATGCGAGCGCTGCTGAAGAAGCCGGACAAGACCACATCACGCCCGGAGGCTTCGCCGGAGCTTTTGGACAGAAGGTCGTTCGACACAATCCCCAGCAGTGAACGCAACTCGAAGATATCCCAGCGGTCGGCTCCCAGGATGGTCATGGAAGAACCTTCCCGCGCCACGGGATAACATTCCCGGGTAATGGTCTTGATCAGGGTGGATTTGCCGCAGCCGTTCGGCCCCAGAATGGCCACATGCTCGTCGCCGCGGATCACCAGGCTGAAATCTTCCAGCACAGTCTTGTCTCCGCGCATCACGGAGATGTTCTGCAAGTCCAGTAGAGCAGGCTCCTGCCGGTTCATTGTGCATAGAGTTTAGACGATGTCCGGAATCCTGTTTTCACCTCCGCTGTCCACGTGGGGACAGCCGCCCTCGGCTGTCCGGCAGAGCGACGCTCTGCCATCTGTCGCTCCCGGCAAAAAGCTAGTCGAGCTTCGGCTCGACCGGGAGAGCCGAGGGCGGCTGTCTTCACGCGATTCTTGCAGGGCTTCAAGTAAACTCATATGCAGATGTCCATCCAGATTTCCCACCTTCGGCGCTGGTTTGCGGGGGGCGCCATCGGCCTCCTGCTGGTGGTGGCGGCGGTCTATTTCTACGCCCGTCACAAAGTGGAAAACGCGCTCAAGGAAGTGCCGGCGAAAATTGGAATTGAAATCCAGCAGAGCGCCAAGGGTTTCACCGTCTCCCGTTCTGAACAGGGACACACCATATTTAAGATCGAAGCCAGCAAAGCGGTGCAATACAAGCAGGGTGGACGCGCCGAATTGCATGACGTCACCATCACGTTATACGGGCGCGATTCCAGCCGCTTCGACCAGATCTACGGCGCGGATTTTGAATACGATCCTCAGTCCGGCGACGTAATCGGCAAGGGCCAGGTCCAGATGGACCTGGAAGCCAACCCGGAAGGCATCATTCATCCCGACCAGGCAACGCCCCGGGAACTGAAGAACCCAGTCCACCTGACTACCACGAACCTCTTCTTTAACCAGAAGACCGGGAACGCGCTGACCCGGGAAAAAGTTGAGTTCAGCCTCCCCCAAGCCAACGGGTCTGCCGTCGGCCTCAGCTACGCGGCCGACACCACCGTCCTGACTCTGCAGTCGCAGGTCGATGTCGCGTTCCACGGCGCCACTCCCGCGCGCCTGACCGCGATTCACGGCACCATCACCAAAAATCCGCGTGTGGTGGAACTCGACCTCCCGCGCTTGCAGAACGGCGCGCGGCACGCTTCCGCGGACAAGGGCACGATTTACCTGCGTCACGACAATACCGTGGACCGCATTCTCGCCAATGGCAACGTTCGGGTTGAGTCCGAGGATTCAGGGTCGGGGAAAGTTCAGTCCAACCAGGTGGAATTGCTCATGGCGGAGAAGCAGGACAATCTGCGGTCCGCCACGTTTTTGGGCGATGTCCGCATGGAGAATTCGGGTCCGCAGCCCATGCAAGGGAGCGCCGGGCGGGTCGTCCTGAATTTCACCGGAAATAATGTGCTGAACACTGTGCACAGCCAGGACAATGTGAGGCTGGTGCAGCATCAGCAACCGGCGACGGGCCCTGGCGGCGCGCAGGATGTCGAAATCACAGCCTCGGCCATAGACTTCTTCGTGACCGCGGGCCGAAGGCTGCAGCGCGCCGACACCTCCGGGCCGGCCCAGATTGCTCTGCGACCCACCCCGGACACCGGGCAGCAAACGCTGGTAACGGCGGGAAAGTTCCGGGCACGCTTCGATGATTCAGGGCAGCTGGCTTCCGTCCACGGCGCGCCCGACGCCCGCATCGTCTCAAAGACCGCGGGCCAGCCCGACCGGATCAGCACCAGCGACACGCTTGATGCGTCCTTCCACCCCGGCAGCGGCATAGATTCGATCGTCCAGCAGGGAAATATGGCGTATGTCGATGGCGAGCGGAAAGCCTGGGGCGACCGTGCGGTTTACACTCCAGCCGATCAGATGCTGGTCCTGAATGGCTCTCCGCGCGTGGTGGATGGCGGCATGACCACCACCAGCCGGAGCATGCGTCTGAATCGAGCAACCGGTGACGCCTTTGCCGAGGGCGACGTCAAGAGCACTTACAGTGACCTGAAAGCGCAGCCCAACGGGGCCCTGCTGGCGGCATCAGATCCAATCCACGTAACTGCCCGCGCCATGACCGCCCATAGCAGTCCGGCGGTCGCCCTTTACACCGGGGAAGCTCGGCTATGGCAAGACGCCAACGTCATCCAGGCGCCTTCGATTGAGTTCGATCGTAATCGCCGCTCGGTGGTTGCCCAGGGAACGCCGGTTCGACCGGTGTCCACGGTGCTGGTGCAAACCGAGAAGAGTGGAAAAGTCACCCCGGTCAGGATCACCTCGGCGCGCTTGAGCTACACCGACAGCGAGCGAAAGGCGCGCTTTGAGGGAGGCGTGCAGGCCCAGGGAGCAGAACTCACGATTACTGCGCGCATAATGGATGTGTTCCTGCAGCCGCGCAACCAAGCCACAACCAATCAATCACTTACGGGGACAGGCAAGATCGACCACATTATTGCCGACGAACATGTCGTCATCACCCAGCCAGGGCGGCGAGCGCTGGGCGATCATCTGGTCTATACCACTGACGACGACAAGTTTGTGCTGACGGGCGGTTCTCCTAGCATTTTTGATGCCGAACACGGCAAGATTACCGGGGTTTCGTTGACTTTGTTCAGACACGATGGTAGGGTTTTGGTCGAAGGCAATAACTCATCCCCTACAGTGACAACGACGCGAGTGGCACGTTAAATGCGTACCCTGGCCACAGACGAAATCGGCAAATCCTACCGTGGGCGACGGGTGGTAAACGGGGTCAGTATCCGAGTGGGGCAGGGCGAAGTTGTTGGTTTACTTGGACCTAACGGCGCCGGCAAGACCACAACCTTCTACGCCATCGTCGGTCTGATACCTCCGGATACCGGCCGGGTCCTGATCGACGAAGAGGAAATCACCGACGTGCCGATGTACTTAAGGGCACGCCAGTACGGCATCAGCTACCTCCCTCAGGAAGCTTCTGTATTCCGCAAGCTTACGGTTGAGGAAAACATCCTCGCCGTGCTGGAAGCCCAGCCCATTTCCTGGCACGAGCGCCGGGAAAAAATGGAGGAGCTGATCGATCAGCTAGGGTTGGAGCATATCCGCCAGAATCGTGGGTATGCGTTGTCCGGGGGAGAGCGGCGGCGGGTGGAAATTGCCCGCGCCCTGAGCATCAACCCCACGTTTATTTTGCTCGACGAGCCGTTTTCCGGGATCGACCCGATCGCGGTGCTCGATCTGCAGAAGATCATCAGCGATCTGAAGTCGAGCGGAATCGGAGTTTTGATCACCGACCACAACGTCCGCGAGACGCTGGCGGTCACGGACCGGGCATACATCATTGATGGCGGCAGAATTTTAGCCTCGGGCATGCCCGAGCAACTGGCCAGCGATCCTCAGGTGCGAAAGGTGTACCTGGGAGAGAGCTTCTCGCTGGTGTAATGCAGTCGTCAGTCTTCAGCCGTCAGCCAAACAAGCTTACGGCCCGATAAACGACGGACGAGTTCTTGCTGACGACTGAAGACCGACGACTGACGACTGATTATGGTTTTACTCCAGCCAAAGTTGCACCTGAGACTGTCGCAGCGGCAGATTCTCACACCCGGCCTGGTGCAGATGGTCAGCGTGCTCGCGCTCAACAAGCTCGAGCTGCGCGACATGATCACCGCAGAAATGGTGGAAAATCCGGTGCTGGAGGAGTTGGAGGATACCGTTCCCCTGCTCGATGATGCTGCCCGCCAGGAAGAAGATCGCGAGCGCATCAAGCCGGAAGAAAACACGGTCACTGCGGAAGAAAAGAAAGACCCCTTCGAAGAAATAGATTTTGGCTCGTTTTTCCAGGAATACCTCGATCCCGGCTATCGCAGCCGGAGTGAGATGGAAGAAATCGAGCGTCCGTCATTCGAGAATTTTCTCTCCAAGCCCACCACCCTTTCCGACCACCTGGCCTGGCAACTCGGCGCCTTGTCGGTGAGCCCGGAGGTGCGCGAGGCGGCGGAAACGATCATCGGCAATCTGAGCGAAGATGGCTACCTGATCGCCAGCGACGAGGAACTGCTGGGCATCGCTCCGCCTGCCGCTCCGGAAGTGGACGCGAGCATCGCTGAGAGCGTGGTCAAGGAAGCGGCTGCCCTGGGGCTGGCCACGGACCTGGACGAAGCCGAGCCCACGCTGGACGAAGCGGACGCGGCGTTGTCCTCCGAATGGGACGCACTGGCCACTCCTGAGATGGCGACTTCCGCCAGCGCCGACGGTACCGCCGTCGCACCCGCGCCGGAAGTAGCCCCACCTGCTCCGCCTCCCGCGCCGCAGCCCGAAGCGGCGGCCCCGAAAAAGCCGGCGCAGCCTCTGTTTCAGCCCAGTTTTAAAGTTCATGATCTGCACGAGGCCCTCGACTTGGTGCGCCAGATGGATCCGCCTGGAGTCGCCTGCCGGGACTTGCGCGATTGCCTGCTCTATCAATTGCGCTACCACCAGGCGCAACTGGCCACGCACAAGAATGGAAACGGCGAGGCCACGGCACAAGTTCTGACCGACGCGGTTGCCATCGTGGACCAGCACCTGCGCGCTTTACAGAACAAGCAATATAAAGAAATCGCGCGCGCCATCGGGCGGACGCCGGAAGCGGTGCAGGAAGCCCTGGACTACATTCGGACACTCGATCCCCGCCCCGGTCTGCGTTACAACAAGAGCCAGCCCCGCCTGATCGAGCCTGATGTGGCATTCATCAAGCATGGCGATGAGTGGCTGGTGATGATGAATGAAGACGATGTCCCGGTGCTGCGCCTGAATCCCGCCTACAAGCGCCTGCTGACCCGCGACACCAACGACAAAGACACGCGCAACTACGTCAAGGAGCGTTACAAGAGCGCCATCCAGCTCATTAAAAACATC
>DATGYF010000767.1:0-4466 GCA_035298145.1 Terriglobales bacterium
GTGGCCAGCATCTCGCAGACGCGCTGAATCTCGTCGCGCTGGGCGACGCTCAGGGCCAGAAATTCGAAGCCGTGGCGCAATCCGTCGCGATATCGCACCAGGGCGCGAAATCTGATGGGGAATGGCGCCAGGGGCAATGCCAGTTCCATGGAGACGACTTCGCCAGGCTGCAGCTCGCCGGTCAAGGTGGCCCCGATGCCGTCTTCTCCCAGTTCGCTCGATCGTCCCCAAAAAGATAAGTTTTCTCCCGCACGGAAAACGGAAACCGACACGCGAACGTCGAGTGCGTGGCGGGGAAAGCGGCGCGACGCGCGGGAATCGGATTTGGGATCAGTCCGGGGGCTGCTCATGGGGCGCCCCGGAGAACGTTACTGTCTCTGCGTGCGGTCCCTCCGCCGCGAGGGCGGGACGCCCTCGGGACAGCCGGCAGGATGCCAGCGCTACTCAAGGCCGGCGCGGGCAAGGTGCTAGTTTCCATGCAGTGGGTATCCCGACTCCAGCGGGAGTTTGCTTTCAATCCGCAAGACGGTAATGCCTCCGGTTATCGAGTACACGTCCACCAGACCCACGGCGCCGGGCGTGGATTCCACCGCCTCAACTACTGCTTTGTCGGAATTTACCACCACAATGGCGGGGTGATTCGCCCGGCCGTGGTTGGCATTGCTGATGAGAGCGCTGACCTCGTCGCTCGACATGCCATAGACTTTTTCCAGCACCAGCTTCATCTCCGTGGCCGCCGGATTGAGGCTGAAGAAAGTCACCGGTTTGCCCGTGGGCCAGCGGCTGGTCTGCCCCTTGCAGATCTTGACCAGTTCGGCCATGCTGACCTCGGTCACTCCGTTGGATTTGTTGGAAACCAGCGCCATGTCTTTGGCCCAGGCCGCGGTAAAGCAACACGCGACTGCCAGCCATGCCCCGAATACACATCGCCAACGCACAACTCTCCCCCAGACTGTGAAAACCCGTCCACCGATTGTCCTCGAAGGCGCAGAGTTGCTCAATGCCAACCGGCGCCGGGTTACCAGCCGAGACACTACGCAACGAATCACGTGGGGACAGCCGCGCTCGGCTGTCCGGTCGAGCACAGCTCGACAGGTTTTTGCATGCCGTCAAAACATGCCGAGCTTCGTTCCGCTGGGCAGATGAGGACATCTGCCCCTACGTGAACTCATTGTCGTATCATCTCCAGCATGGCTGCCTTGCCTGAGCCTTCTTCAATTCTGAGTTTCGAGGACGCGCGTCACCTGGTGGAAGAACACGCCGCGCAGTTGCGTCCCCATGGCAAGGAGCTGGTGGAGTTATTGGAAGGCGCCGGGCAAATTCTGGCGGAGCCGATACTGGCGGACAGAAACTTCCCACCGTTTCCCCGGGCCATGCGGGACGGGTACGCGGTACGGGCCGCTGACCTTGCCCGCGTGCCCGCGACGCTCGAAGTAATCGGAGAAATCAAGGCGGGCGCGCGCGCTGAGGATGTTCCGACTCTGCAGCCGGGGCAGGCCGCGGCCATCATGACGGGCGCACCCGCGCCTTCAGGTTCAGACGCGGTGGTGATGGTGGAGCACACTGCGCGGGATGGGGGACGGGTCCAGATCACGAAACTGGTGGCCGCGGGCGACAACATCGCCGCCATTGCTTCCGAAGCGAAGCGCGGCGAACGCTTGCTGTCTCCCGGAGCACGGCTCGACTACGCTGCCATTGCAGTGGCTGCGTCGGTGGGCCGAAGCCGGCTGCTGGTTTACCGCAAACCGAAAGTGGCGATCCTCTCGACCGGCGACGAAATCGTGGACATCGACGTTCCCCCGGCGGCCACGCAGATTCGCAATTCGAATACCTATTCGCTGGCCGCGCAGGTGCAGGCCGCGGGCGGAGACCCGGTGCTGCTGCCGATTGCGCCCGACGAACCCGCCCGCTTGCGCGAACTCATCGCCGACGCCCTGGAGTCGGACCTGGTGCTGCTGGCGGGCGGCGTGTCGATGGGCAAGTACGATCTGGTGGAATCTGTCCTCGCGGAATTCGAGGCAGAGTTCTTCTTCACCGGGGTCTTCATTCAGCCCGGAAAGCCGGCCGTGTTCGGCCGCGTCCCGTGTGGTCGCGGGCAACTCGCCCGCGAGTCGGCATCTACCCCTGCCCACGTTTATTTCTTCGGACTGCCCGGCAATCCCGTCTCGACCATGGTGACATTCGAACTCTTCGCCCGGCCAATTCTGGAAGCACTGGCGGGTATGACGCCGCGCAAGTTGGCTTTCCTGAAAGCCCGCCTCAAGTCCGAGATAAGAACAAAAACCGGCCTGACACGATTCCTCCCGGCAATCCTCTCCGGGGAATTTGAAAACACAGAGGTGGAACTGGCACGCTGGCACGGCTCCGGGGACATTGCATCGATGGCGCGAGCCAACTGCTATGTCGTAATTCCGCCGGACCGCGAGAACATTCAAGCGGGTGAGTGGGTCCCAATCCTATTGCGCTGATGTGGGCGCTCGCGCCCGCTGTCGTGCTTTTCGAAAATCGCCACAAACCACGTGGGGACAGCCGCCCTCGGCTGTCCGGCGGAGCGAAGCTCCGCTGCCTTACTTCCCGGAAAACCCAGTCGAGCTGCGCTCGACCGGGCAGATGAGGACATCTGCCCCTACGTAGCCGGGGTTGGCTTCCTGCACGAGCGTGGGCGCTCGCGCCTACATTGAGGCGTGTAAGATAGCCTTTCCGATGGCTCGCAAACTCTCTCACTATGATGTCTCCGGCCGCGCCGGCATGGTGGATGTTTCCGCCAAGGATGCCAGCAAGCGTGAAGCCGGCGCCAGCGCTTTCGTCGCGCTGAAGCCTGCCGTGCTGAAGGCGCTGCCGAAAAATCCCAAGGGCGATCCCCTTGAAGTGGCCCGGCTGGCGGGGATCATGGCGGCCAAGCGCACGTCCGATCTGATCCCGATGTGCCATCCCTTGCCGCTTTCCCACGTTGATGTGACCATGCGGCTGTGCGAAAATGGCGTCGCTATTAGCTCAAAAGTTATCACCACGGCGGTTACGGGAGTGGAGATGGAAGCCCTGGTCGCGGCCAGCGTCGCCGCCCTGACCGTGTACGATATGTGTAAAGCGCTGGACAAGGGAATCGAAATCCGGGAGATCGTGCTGGAGCACAAATCCGGAGGCAAGAGCGGTAACTACGCCCGAGTTCGAAAAAAGGCCCGCAAGAAGACCTAGTCCTGTCATGCCGAATAACGTCAAAATCCTGCTGGTGGATGACAATCCCATGGTGCTGGGGTTGCTGCACGGCGCCCTGACCGCGCTGGCCAGCGTCACCACATCGAGCGACACGGCCGACGCCCTGCTGAAGGCGGTGGACGACCCGCCCGATCTGCTGGTCAGCGACTATCGCATGCCTGGCATGGATGGCCACCAGTTGGTGGAGCGGCTGCGCAGCCGTCCCAAGACCGCGGGCATTGCCGTGATCCTGCTGGCCAGCAAGGCCGATATCTCGGAGAAACTTTCGAGCCAGGAACCGGTGGATGACTTTGTGGAAAAGCCATTCTTTCTCAAAGAGGCCACGCAGCGCATCAAGCGCGTGATCGACAAAATTGCGCTGGAAAAAATGGCCAAGACCGCGCCTTCCGATGGCGTGCTGCGCGGCAGCCTGGCCCAGATGAACGTGATCGACCTGGTGCAGTCGCTCGAAATGGGACGCAAGAGCTGCGCCCTGACGCTCACCAACGAACGCGACAAATGCGAAATGTATTTCAGCGAAGGCCAGGTGACCCACGCGGCCTACGGTTCGCTCAGCGGCGACAAGGCGGTCTTCAAAGTCCTGGGCTGGACCGGCGGCAACTTCCAGATCAACTTTGAGGGCAAGACCAGCAAACAGACCACCACGTTGAACACCCAGGGCCTGCTGATGGAAGGCCTGCGCATGCTCGACGAATCCAAGCGTGACGATGGACCCACCGAGGAAGAAGAGGAAGATGTCCTCCTCGACTCCTGAAGTCTTGACGGCCGCGGTTCTGACCGTCAGCGACTCCTCGGCCCGCGGCGAGCGCGCCGATCTCTCTGGTCCTGCGGTTGCAGAAATCCTCAAGCGCAAGAATTTTGCGATCATTGCAACCGAGATCGTGGCCGACGATCAGCCTGCCATTCAACAGGCAATCATCCGACTGGCGGGAAAGGCCCGCCTGGTAGCGACCACCGGAGGCACTGGAATCGCCGAGCGCGACGTCACACCCGAAGCCACGCGCGCGGTGTGCAGCCGACTGCTCGAAGGCGTAGCCGAACGGATGCGCTTCGAGGGCTACAAGAAGACTCCCAGGGCGGCCCTCAGCCGGGCCCTTTGTGGAGTGAGGGAAAAGTCGTTGGTCCTGAACCTGCCGGGAAGCCCCCGCGGGGCAAGCGAATCGCTCGAAGCCGTTATAGATCTGCTTCCGCACGCGCTGGAGTTGTTAAGCGGCAACACGAAACACTCCGCGTAATGTAGGCGCGAACGG
>DATGYF010000768.1:0-4856 GCA_035298145.1 Terriglobales bacterium
ACCCCGCCCCAGTTGGGATTGAGGCTTACGCTTCGTGAGGTGCCGATGCCCTTGCGCCAGTGATACTCATCCGCGAAACAGCCGCCGGGCCAGCGAACGTTCGGCACTTTTATGGCTTTCAAAGCGGTAACGACATCGTTGCGAATGCCGCGGGTATTGGGAATCGCGGAATCCGGTCCCACCCAGATCCCTTCATAGACTCCATGACCAAGATGTTCGGCGAACTGGCCGAAGAGGTTGCGGTCGATCTTCGCGCCGGCTTTGGTAGTGTCCACGGACAAAGCAAACTTGTCCGCGGCCATGAGAGGCGCGGCAAGAATCGCAGCCAGAAGAGCCAGACGAATCAGGAGAGTGCGCATGGGAAGGGCGATGTCCTTTGTTGGAGTTAAAAGGTCAATCATCCATCGAAAAACAAGATCTCGAATGCCGAAAAATATAGCTTTTCCTTCGACGATCCAAAAGCGTAGTATTCGTTTGCTCAATCGGCCTCACGATGTCCTCTACCTTGTGGGCAAAGATGGGACTCTTGCGACAGCAAACGATTGCTCGAACCGCATAAACATTAGGACAGAACAATACTATGAAAACAGCCGGAATGATGATTTTTCTGTTGGCCACGCTGTGCTGGGCACAGGATGCCAGCACTTTCCAACCTGCCGCGACGAACGTCTGGGGAGCCGAATATCCGCGGGTGGATAGCGCGGGCAGAGTGCAGCTAAGGGTCAAAGCTCCAGACGCCGCCAAGGTCCGGGTGAATTTTTGGAGCGGGCCCAAGGCGGACATGGAGAAGCAGGCCGACGGATTCTGGACCATTACCACGCCGCCTCTTGTTCCCGGCCTGCACTATTACACGCTGATCATCGACGGCGCTGAAGTGAGTGACCCCAGCAGCCAGTCATTTTTTGGGGGAAGCAAATATGCGAGCGCAGTTGAAGTTCCAGAGCCGGGCTCGACCTACTATTCGATCCAGGAGGTGCCCCACGGCCAGGTGCGCGAGGTCTGGTACAGCTCGAAGGTGACCGGTTCCTGGCGGCACGCGCTGGTGTATTTGCCGCCGAATTACGATGGTCAAACCAAGATGCGTTATCCGGTGCTCTATCTTCAGCACGGAGGCGGCGAAGATGAGACGGGCTGGATCAGGCAGGGCCGTGCGAATTTCATCCTGGACAATCTCATCGCAGCGAAAAGCTGCAAGCCCATGATCGTGGTGATGGCGTATGGCTACGCGCGACGTGCCGGGCAAGCGCCTGATTTCACTGCGAAGCCCTTCGGTTCACCCGAAATGTTGAAAGCAATGCAGGAAATGTCGGCGGTCTTTGAAGACGACGTGACCAAGGCGTTGATTCCTTACATCGATTCGACCTTTCGGACGATTTCAGACCGCAACCACCGCGCCATGGCCGGACTTTCCATGGGCGGCATGCAGACTTTTCAGGTGACGCTCGATCATCTCGACCTCTTTTCCTATATCGGAGGGTTCAGCGGGGCTGGCGGTATGCTGGTGCTGGGAAACCGGAAACTGGATCCCAAGACCGATTACAACGGGGTGTTTGCCGATGCGGCTGCATTCGGCAAGAAAGTACACTTGCTCTGGATCGGCGTCGGAACCAATGAACCGGAACGGATGCGGGCGGGACTGTTACGTCTGCATACTTCGCTGCAGGAGGCGGGCATCCAGCATGTGTTCTACGAATCCCCCGGCACGGACCACGAGTGGCAGACTTGGCGCCGGGACCTCAAGGACTTTGCGCCGAGGTTGTTCTAAGGGAAGTTCCGCACTGTCTGCCGCGCTTCTTGGGAAATCGCTGCGGTCCTCCCGAGATTTTCATGGAATGTGATTAAGAAATTCCCCTCATGATCATTGAGAATTCCTGCACGCCGGAGGGGACGGGGCCTGCAGGGTTCTGCCCATGGCTTCTTCAATCCAAATCGCGCGCCGGGCCAGACCTGAAAGTTGATTTGCCCAGGCCGAACACGAAATAAAACCAGGCCCGTCCGTCCCCGAACATCACGTTGTGAAGCATCCAAGTAGTGACAAATGGCGGACCTTGCCCGCTCTGCGCCAGCGAAACACAGGAAAAAAGAATGGCACCGCGAGAACGTTTAACAGGAGAACGCGAAGGTTGTTGAACATGAAAGTTTGCTACCCTCCAGGGGTAATTCAAAAGCGCCTGAGTATAGTATCGTCAACGTACACGGAAACCTGCCCCGCCGCTCAACTTGGACGGGAGGGCGCATGCTTAATGGGGCAGTTGGTGTTATTGCGGGGGGAGCCCAGGAGATGAAAAGCGAGAGGCATGGGATTCGCCTGATTGCCGAGCTGGCCAATGTTGCAATCGGGACGGTTGATCGTGCCCTGCACGAACGCAACGGAGTCAAGGAATCAACCCGACATCGCATTCTGCAAATCGCGAGGCAAATCGGTTACACGCCGAACCCGGCGGCGCGCGCTCTGGCGGTTTCGAAGAGCGGTGTCCGCATCGGTGTTTGCATACCCCGCGAGATCCGATTCTTCTACGATCAGCTCTGGAGCGGTGTGCTGGACGAAGCTCGTCGAGTCGCACAGCTAGGGGTCGAATTGCTGAACCGCCCGGTGCCCAGCCTTGGCGTAGGGGACACCGCAGCTTTCGCAGAGCTGGTGGAGAGCGGCGTTCAGGGAATCATCCTTACAGCGGGAGATCCGGAGGGTCTCAAGCCTCTTATCGACAGCGCGGAGGAAAAAGGTATCCGCGTAGTTTGTCTATCCACCGATTCTCCCGAAAGCCGGAGGTCAACCGTTATCTGTGTGGAACCGCGGCTGAACGGATGTCTGGCCGGCGAGTTAATGGGAAAGTTTGTTCCTCCGGGTTCGAAAGTGGCCCTCATTGCGGGCATGCTGAGTGCGGAAGACCATCGCAGGAAGACAGATGGCTTCTCCGAGGCCTTTCCACAGCATTGCCCGGGAGGAACGATAGTAACGGTCATTGAAGGGCACGAAGACGAGGACGAGAGCTTTCAAAAGACGTTTGACCTTCTTGGCCGGGTTCCGGCGCTGGCTGGACTTTATGTGAACACGGTCAACTGTCTTCCGGTTTGCCGTGCGCTGGGGGCCCGCAGACTGGCGGGAAAGGTGAAACTCATCACTACCGATCTGTTCGCTGATATGGCTCCATATTTTCACAAAGGCACAATAACCGCCTCGATCTATCAGCAACCACATCGCCAGGGTCAGACAGCTGTGCGGCTTATGGTTGATCACCTCACCAACAAAATTCCTTTCCCTCCTACCTTTCATTTCAGCCCAGGCGTAGTGATGTCAACCAACTTGAATCTGTTTCGGGAAATGAGAATGCCGGACTTCAGCTTCGACGACTCGGGGCTCCTGGGGCGCGCCGCTCGGTGGCGTGCTCGGCCGTGACACCGGCTGCCTGACTCCATTGTCTGGCTATTTCTGGCTGCCGATGAACCAACCTGTAAACCCCCTTTGGACTGGCGGGAAGCCCCCTGGTTCGGCCCGGTGCCAGTGCCGATTCAGGAAGTGATGCTCTCGACTCAAAAATTTTCTTGACAATCTTCTACGAATACAGGTACAAGCTGTCCTGCATCGTTAACGTTACCGGAACGCGGTTGGCAAGGGCGTCTACATGGGCCGGCTGTCTTGTTAGTGCGGCGACGCTATGTATCCATTGCTCAGCCTCCTAGTACTTGTGGGAAGTCATTTTGGCCGGAGAGGCCCATATGACTCGTGTCCACGAAACGAAGCCCAGCAGCATTCAGCTGGCTGATTTTGAGTGACATTTTCGATTTTAGTCCTCCCATAGGGAGGAAACCTTCAAAGGAGGCGCGCAGTGAAATTCTCGTCCTCGTTCGCCGAGTGCAACCGTCGTATGCGGTGGCTAGTGGTTCTTTCGGGGCTGGTCTTGGCTATGTCCCTGCAGGTCTTTGCCCAGGAAGCAACTGTCGTCGGAACGGTGACCGATCCAACCGGCGCCGCTCTACCGAATGCTTCGGTCACTCTCACTAACGTAGAGACAGGTCTCACCACGAAGGCCACCACGAGTGCAGACGGCCAGTATGTGGTGCCTAACCTTCACATCGGCCGTTACACCGTAGGCGTCACCGTGTCAGGGTTCAGGCCTGCGGAGCGGACGGGCGTGGTGTTGAATGTGGGCGACCGCGACCGCTTGGACTTCCAGATGCAGGTCGGCCAGGCGACCGAACTGGTCACCGTAGAAGCCAATGCGGTTGCCGTACAGACAGATACCGGAGAGGTCAGCAACCTGATCACCGGCAAGCAGATATCGGACCTCGCCATCAACGGCACGAGCCTGTTCGAACTTGCGGCATTGGCTCCCGGAGCATCGAACGATATCACCAATTACAAGGCCGTCCCCGTAGGTGGTGATACGAGCGTCAGCTTCAATGGCCAGCGCACCGCCCACAATGTCTTCATGGTAGATGGCGGTGAGAACTATGACCGCGGTTGCGGAGGCTGCGTCACGACGGCCCCTTCCAGCGAGTCGATGGCTGAGTTCCGCCAGTTGACTTCGAACTACGGCGCCGACTTTGGCCTCTCTTCTGCCGGAACCGTCACCATGGTGCTTAAGTCCGGGACCAGCAGGCTGCATGGCTCGGCATGGGAAAACAACCGCAATGACGCCTTTGATGCTCGCAACTACTTCTTTCCGGCTCCGAACAAGAAACAAGAATTGCGCATGAACATCTTCGGCTTCAATATCGGCGGCCCCGTCACCTTCGGCCACCTCTACAACCCGGACAAAAACAAGACCTTCTTCTTTTACAACATGGAGTGGCGCCGATACATCGACGGCGGGTCAACCAACCAGACGGTTCCCGATCCCGCAACTTACGGCGGC
>DATGYF010000769.1:0-8058 GCA_035298145.1 Terriglobales bacterium
TGCGGCCGCCGCCGGCTGATGAAGATCCTTCAGCACATATCCGCGGTTTACATAAGCCGTGACCATGGTCGAATCCAGGGCCAGCGCGCGCGTGAAATCTTCCCGCGCCTGCTCAAGCTGCCCCGAATGTTTGTGGACATAACCTGCCAGCAGCGGAATGTCAGGCTCCTTGGGGAGCGAGTCGCGGTAACGCGCTGTGAGTTCCCCCAGTTCGTCATAGAGCTCCAGCTGAAGCAGGTCATAGCCCAGATAGACAACCACGTCGCGATCGGCAGGAAGTTTCTTGATGGCCTCGCGCCCCACTTCGGCCGATTGCTTGTAGTCGCCGACCCCCCGTAGATAGCGCTCCTTCTCGCGCATGACCTGGGCATCCTGTTGCATTTCGGCTGACGCGCGCCCCAGCCACTGCGCCGCCAGCGGCAACTGACGGGCTTCAATGGCGGCATTCATGCCTCCGGCAATGATCCGGGAATTGTGCGGAGCACGTTCGAAAGCCTTGCGATAGTGGGCCTCGGCCTTGGCAAAATTCCGCCGCGTGGCGTACAGATCGCCCAGCGCGAGGTAGGGTACGTACAAGTGGGGATAAGCAGCCGCCAGGCGCTGAAAGTATTTCTCCGCTTCCTGGTCCTGCCCAGCTTCGCGGGACACGTAGCCCACGGAGGTGAGAGCGAAGCGATTTGTCGGGTCACCCTCGAGAATCTTTCGATAGGCCGCAATGGCTTCGTCACGCCGCCCGAGTTTGGCCAGCAGGTCTCCATCGAGCTGCAACGTGTTGGGATTTTTGCCGTCGATCGCCAGCGCTTCATCTACGTCCTGGCCCGCGCCTTTCAGATCGCCGGAGCTCATCCGGATCAGTGCGCGCAGGCGCAGGAATTCCGGCCGGGAACGTCCCTGCTCATTCATGCTGCTGATAGCGGACTGAGCAATTTCCAGCTGGTGATGCGAAGCCGCGTCGTCATGCAGGCTTTTGTAGATTTCCATCAGGTTCATGTGAAGCTGAATACTGTAACGCGGTCCTTCTGCAGGGGCCTGGGGCAGACGATCCAGCGCGGCGCTGTATTCGCGGGCGGCATCGGGCAGGTTTTCTCGCAGGCGCGCCATTTGCCCGCGGATGGCGTGCACCCGGTAGTTTTCCGGTTCGACAGCGGCCGCACGATCAACATATTTCTCCGCAAGCTCGAGCCGGCCGACGGTCATTTGGGCCTGGGACGCGGAAAGTTGCAACGCGAGATTTTTCGGCGCCGCATTGGCGGCCTGGGTGTAAAGCTTCGCCGCTTCGTCCTTCTGGCCTGAGAGCTGGTAGGTGTAGGCGAGTTCCGCTTTAATCGTGGGACTTCCGCCTGCAATCGATTTCAGGGCCTCAATGGCAGCCGGATAATTTCCCGTGTCGCGGTAGTAGCCTGCCAGCGATCGCTTCACCTCAGGGTCGTTGGGGGCGCGCTGCTTCGCCAGGTCGAGGTAGTGCAATGCCTGGTCGGGCTGGTTCAGGTGCCGGTAACACATGGCGATCAGCAGTTCCCGCCGGGCCGCCGGCTGTCCCTGTTCCGCCCGGCGCAGGTCGCTCAGGGCTTCCTGGTACTGGCCCGCTTGCATCAGTAACTCGCCCATGATTACCAGGTCGCTGGTGCGCTTGGGATCGGCGGCCAGTACCTGGTTCAAAATGCTTTTCGCTTCGTCGAACCGGCCGGCGCGGCCATATGCCTGGGCCAGTCCGGATTTCCCGTCAAGCGAAGACGGATTCAGGCCCAGGCCGTGGTTGTAGGAATCTATGGAAAGTTGGGTTTTGCCCGCCAGCCGCGCGCAGTAGCCCAGCAGGAACCACAACTGAGGATCATTGGGCGCTCCTTGCGCGGCGCGTTGAGCATATTCCAGGGCGGCCGGATATTTGCCGTCCTTTAGCGCCATTTCGGCCGCCCGGGCCAGCCGGGCGTTTTGGATGTTTGACCCCCATCCCATTGATTTCTGTGGAGATGTAGCTTTGGCTTTCCCGCTCTTCTTATCGCTCTTGGGGGTTACTGGAACAGGAGGAGAATCGGGAGACACTTTGTACGTCTGCGCTCGCAGCGATAATGCAAAAGCGAGCACGAGCCAGCACCAAGACAGCCTTTTCAGGCAACCCATCCGCGAACTCAAATTGCCCCCGCTCCGGCCACTGATTTACGAAGCGGTTTTGATTCCACCTGGGGCTGAAGTGTTGGCTGACAGGTTCACCTATTTGTTGCAGCTTTGGCGACTGTTAAGCAACCCCATCAAGCGCCCGGGAATCGAACCGCCGTTCGGAGGGAACCTGTGCCTAGGGCTGAGACCGTTGCTCCGCGCCCAATACCGACCAGCTTCATCTTTCTATTGGCGTTTGCCGTTCACGCGCCGCTTCTTCTGATGAAGCTTCCGTTGAAGTCGTACGACGGCAATTTCCATATATTCTTCGCGTCGCACTACGTGCATCACTGGTTCGATCCCTGGAACTCGAAATGGTATGCCGGTTTCTCCCAGACCACCTATCCGCCTCTGCCTCAACAATGGCTGGCCCTGGTTTCTTATGTCACCGGGCTGGACATGGCGTACATGGTCGTGCAGTTCGTCGCCATCCTGCTCTTGACTCTTGGTGTGTACCGCTTCGCGCGGCTCTGGGTTGACCCGCGAGCGGCTTCACTGGCAGCTCTGGCCAGTGTTTTCCTGGGGGCGGAGTCTTTTCTGGTGTATTCCGCGGGCCAGTTGTCCACGACCTTTGCGGCCCCGCTGTACCTGAACGCTATGCCGTACCTGTACCAGTGGGCGCGCCGCGGCGGTTGGCGCTCCTTCCTCAAGGGCGCGACTCTGGCGGTCGCAGCCGCTGCCGCACATAACGCCACATTGATTTTCGGATCGTTGCTTTTCGCCCTCCCCGTCTTGGCGCTGGCGTGGCGCGACGCGAAGGAAGACGAACAAGTCTCGACTGCGGGCTTCATCACCCGCGTGGTTAGCGCGGTGTTGTTTGTGGCGGTGGGGATTGGAGCCGTACTTCTGCCCTTCTGGATTGCGCTGATCAAATATCCCGTGACCCAGGTCCCTATCCCGCATGCCAGCCGTGCCAGTTACATTTTGAGTCCGGAGTGGGCGGTTAACTTTTTCGTCGTTCCTTACGGAGGGCTGATTCTGGCCCTCCCGTTCATCCTGCTTCGTGGCTCCTCGACTCCCCGGCTGCGCCCCCTGTTGCTGGGTTTCTGGCTGGCCTTCCTGCTGGGATTGGGCGGCACGACGCCCGTTGGCAGAGTGCTTCTCGGCCGCGGCTTTGAAGTAATCACCATGGAGCGTTTCAGTTACTGGGCAACTTTGCTGGCTTTGCCCTTCGTCGGCCTGCTCGCCAGGGAATTGATCGATCGCTTCCGTATGCGGGCGGTCGTGGGATTGACCCTGGCGGCTGCCGCCACGTGTGCCCTGGCCGTGGCCTGGTCAAGCTATAAACCCTCGGACGCGTTGGAACTCAAGGTGGACAGCGTGGCCGCCTGGCTCAATCGCGATGGCCATGACCGCTACCGTTACATCGCCCTTGGATTCGGAAACAAAATCGCGCGGCTGGCGGTTTTGACCGACGCCAGCAGCGTGGATGGCGAATGGAACTCTGGCCGCATGTTGCCCGAATTGACCGAGCACGGCGCCGGTTCGCTCAACGCCTCCAAATATTTCGGGAAGTCGGGTTTCGATGCGCTCAGCGCCATGCTTCATCACGCCGACCGCTACGGACTGAAGTGGGTTTTTGTGCGCGACCCGTATTACGAACCCCTCATGGTCTTTGCCGGCTGGCGCAAAGTGGACACTCTGGAGGATCGAACCATCAGCGTGTGGGGCAAGGATGACGTCCCACCCGCCACTCCCGTCAACGCACCCCAAATGCCGCCGCCGTGGCAGGGACTCATGTGGGGAATTCTGCCGATCGGCAGCAGCATCCTGGCCCTGCTGTTCCTGCTGATTCCAGACGAGCGCAAGCGATACCAGTCCGAAGGGGAGCCGGAGACGGTGCGGCAACCTGCCGCCGCCGAAGACCTGGTGCTGGGGAGGACACTCTCGTGATGCGCGGATGGCTTTTGGCCCTGATCATCGTCGTGGTGACCGCCATTCTGATCACGATCGGCACCTTGTGGCCGGTCCAGACCGCAATCGCGATGGCTACTCCTCGCCTGATGAGTAGTTCGTCATCGCCGAAAGGCGCGGCCCAGAACCTGATGCAGGAGATCCGCCGGCGAAACTGGAATGCGGCCTATGCCATGCTGGCCAACAAGTCCGAGTTTCAGCAGGCCGATTTTATCCGCGATCTTACCGGCAGCTATACCAGTCTGCGCAGCTACGCCGGCCTGGAAAGCTTTGACTTGAGCCCGGAGCGCGCCACCGCGGACGAGGCCAAATTCCGCGCCACTCTGAACTGGTCGAGCGTGGTAGGAACGTTTCAGGATGTGCGCGAGCTCCGCGTCGTAAAAGAGGGCGACCGTTGGCAGGTGGAATGGCCCATCAATCGGGAGCCGAAGCTGCCGCCGCAAGTGATTCCCGTCAACTATCTGCGCTGGGACGTGATCTATCGCGGCGCCGAGGATGACTGGGGCGCTCAGGATGTGGAGTCGCCGCACGTGCGTATCGTGGCCATGCATCCCGTGGACCGCGGTGGTGGCACCATCATACTGGGCGAGCTGCTCAACGAGGATGTCGTTCCCGCGTTCGTGACCGTCAAGGCCACGCTGCTGGCCAAGGATGGCTCCGCTCTCGCTACCGAAGACAGTTTTGCCAATATTTCGCATGTGCTCTTGCCCAAACAGGTCACCCCTTTCCGCATTGATTTTCCCAAGGTCCGGCTGTCCCAGGTGGACAATGTCCGCATTGAACCTTCCTCCACGCTGGTCGCTGCCTCGGCTGACCCGGTAATCGGAATCGAAGATCAGAAACTGAATCCTTTGCCCACGCCTTCATTGAGCGGGCAGCTGGTGAATCAGAGCGGCCAGGTGGTTAACATCGCGCACGTCCTGGGCACGTTCTACGACAGCCGCGGCCAGATTGTCTGGGTCTCGGACGGATATGCCAACCGCGCACTGCTGCCCCAGACCCCAGTCGCCTTTTCTCTCCCTTATCCGGCGGACCTGGCCGGCAAGATCAACAACTACCGCGTGGTGACCAGCACATTCAGCGTGGGCCGCTTCCAATGAAACGCAGACTGACGTTCGTGCTGCTGGGCGCGGTGCTGACGAGCGTTATCGTGGCGGGTGGGCTGTATCTGTCCGCTTCGGACGGTGACGCCCTGCAAATTCCCAAAGTGGTTGAAGCGGGCAGCAGTTTCTCGATTCCCACCCGCGCCGCCGGCAAAGCCGTTTTGTACATCGTGAGTCCTGCTCAGGTATTGCGGCGCAACGTGGAGCCCGGAGAGCCAGTCATCATTGCCGCCGGTGACCTGCACAACGCGGGACACTACCTCGCCCTTCTGTCCGGCCCGGGCACAACCGAAAAAGCGGAGTTCGATGTGGTACCTGCGAGTCAACCCGAGTCGCTGAATTTTCTGGCGAAGCCGTCGCGCCTTCCGGTGGGCCGGCCAGGCGGAATCAGCGGCGTGGCCTACGTATTTGATGTTTACCGGAACCTGGTTCGGGAATCCACGCCGGTCTCGTTTCAACTCTCCGATAGCGCCGGCGGTACCCAGACCCGCAGCGTGCCCACTCGCAACGGAGTGGCTTGGGTGAAGATGGATTCCGCCCCTCGGGCTGGAGCGGCGCAGTTCCTGGTCAGTGCCGGAAACGTTTCGGAAAAGCGCGTGGTACAGCAGGTCCCGGGCGAGCCCTGCAATCTGAGAATGAGCGCCCAGCGCTCCGGCCAGCGCATGATCCTGGAAACCGCGCCGGTGCGCGATTGCAACGGCAACCCGGTGTCGGACGGGACCATCGTCAGCTTCACCCAGACCTACGACGGCCGCAGCGAGGCCACGGTGGACGTGCCGCTCAAGCGTGACGTGGCCCGTACGGAACTG
This sequence comes from Terriglobales bacterium, assembly GCA_035298145.1. Taxonomy (GTDB): domain Bacteria; phylum Acidobacteriota; class Terriglobia; order Terriglobales; family Acidobacteriaceae; genus JAIQFF01. Next base: position 5,984 of record DATGYF010000769.1, read on the forward strand.
CCGGCTCGAGACGGCTCCGTAATCTCTGTGGCCACGGGCGTCGTGTTGGGAAATGAAATCCGGGTGGGAGGGCAGCGATGAGAGCGCCCTGGCGAACTCGCGGACGTTCGGCGAAGGTGTTGCGCCTGGGGTGCGCGCTGCTTGCCGGACTGCTGCTCGCAGGTTTCGCGTCACCCGCTGTCCGGGTTGACGCCGAGGCAGTGGGCCCGCGCGCACTCGAAGACCAGACCAGGACCGCCGTGGTCCGCGACTACCTGCAAGCCTGGAAGAGCATGAGCCAGGCGTTTCAGGAAAACCGCATCGATGCGCTGGATACATCTTACCTGGGACTGGCGAAAGAAAAACTGGCGGAGGCGGTGCGGGAGCAGCGGGAACTGGGTATCAAGACCAACTACCGCGACCTTTCCCACCATCTTAAGATCGTCTTCTACTCGCCCGAAGGTTTGTCGGTGCAACTGGTGGATACCGTGGAATACGAAATGCAGATCGTGGACCACGATCAGGTCCTGGCCCAGCCGCAGCATGTCCGCGCCCGCTACGTCGCCGTCCTCACTCCAACCGAAGTGCGTTGGAAAGTACGCGTCTTCCAGGCCCAGCCTGAATGATGCTTTGCAGTGCCGGAGCCAGCCTGCCTCCGGAGCACGGAAAAACGAACCCAAGGAGCTGTCCATGATCTCGGTGGTCGTGCCGGTTTACAACGAAGAGGAAATCATTTCTCTGCTCCACGATGCCGTGGCGCGTGCCATGAGCAAGCTGCGCGACTCCTGGGAAGTAGTCTATGTAAACGACGGTTCGAGGGACTCGACCCTGCAATTGCTGCGTTCCCTGCAACTGAACGATCCGCACGTCGTAGTGGTCGATCTTTCGCGTAACTGGGGGCACATGGGCGCGATCTCTGCCGGCCTGCAGACCGCCGCCGGGGATGCGGTTGTGCTCATGGATGGCGACCTGCAGGACCCTCCCGACGTGGTTCCTGAACTGGTAGAGGCTTGGCGGCGCGGGGCGCAAGTGGTGACCGCAGTCCGGCGCAGCCGCCAGGAACGCCGCAAGGCCCTGGCCCTGCTCTTTCCCTTGTTCTATCGCGTGCTGGGTGCGCTCGCGGATTTTCCCATCCCCCTGAATGCCGGTATCTTCGGACTGCTGGACCGTCAGGCCGTGGACTCGATCAATGCCCTGTCGGAAGGGAACCGGTATCTGCCCGGCTTGCGCGCCTGGGTCGGATATCGCAATGCGATCGTGTACTACGACCGCAACGACCGGGTCGGCGGCGAAGGCAAGCTCTCTTTCGTCAGCCGCATAAAGTATGCGATGGATGCGATCACCAGCTTCAGCTACAAACCGCTGCGTTTCAGTTTCGTTCTATCGGGGCTGTCCCTGTTCTCATCCTTTGTCCTGCTGATCACAGCCCTGGTGTCCACCGGCCCGCTCAATCCCGTGGTGTACGGCCTGACCTCTGCGGTCTTCTTTGTGGGCAGCCTCGTGCTTCTGTCCGCGGGCATAATGGGCGAGTACGTGGGCCGGGTGTATGACGAAGTTCGGCGCCGTCCGCTCTCGATCATCTCTCAGGTGTATGCCGCCGGGGAAGCCGCCTACCGTTCCCAACCGGCGCGGCCCGTAGCGGTAAAGTCGAACGGACAAAGCGGCGATCTGGAAAGAATCTCTCCCGCCGTCTGAGCGGCGCGAGCGACTCGCCCGCGACCACACGACCAGTGAAGCCGAACCTTTGCTTCGGCCTACTCGAACTACGCCGCTTGCATTTCGACATCCGATCTATTTCTGGGACAGAACACTAGTTGGTATTGGGAGAGCACTTCTTCAGCCCGCGTTCAATCGCGGTCCCCTCTTCATAGTCATTCCAGGTGGCAATCAACAGAAACGGCTGGGGAGCGTATTCATGTGAGATCCTCAGAGTGTCAGCAAAAGTCTGGCCGCAGCGCTGGGCGATGTGGCGATTCAGGCTCCAGGACGCCTTGCTGTCATCGAATCCTGCCCAGGCCGCTCCTATCGCGATCTTGTCCGGATACTTCGACTGCATCGTCTGATAGAACCGGTGCAGATAATCTCCTCCCCAGTTG
>DATGYF010000770.1:0-2088 GCA_035298145.1 Terriglobales bacterium
GTGGTTTCACCGTCTCGAACACGAGGAGGATTTATGAAAAACCAACTGTTTGCTTTAATCGGCCTGGGCCTGCTGCTGGCCACCGCATCTGCCTATGCTCAGACCGGAGTGGTGAAGGCGAATGTTCCGTTCAACTTCATCGTTAACAAAGCCGAGCTTCCCGCCGGACAATACACCATCCAGTCTGTTGGCTCCTCTGCAAGCGCGATGTCCATTCAGAGCCTGGACAACCAGATCGTAAAGCTGGTTCTGCCGCATGCCTGCGAGTCACCAAAGACGCAGGAAACCAGCAAGCTGGTCTTCCACCGCTACGGCTCGCAGTACTTCCTGGCCCAGATCTGGACGGCAGGGAACAACCGGGGACAGGAGCTGCCTAAGAGCGGCCGCGAGTCCGAAGTCGCGATGGACTATCCGGTCCAGAATGTTGTCGTAGTCGCGGCGCTACGCTAGATGCGCCCTCGGGGGATGGCGCACCTCAGCAATAGCGAAGCATAAAAAAGGGGCACATCCGGTGCCCCTGTTTTATTTCCCCTCCCGCCTTGAAGTGCACGCATGTACTCCCGCAACCGGGAAGCAACTGGCGACGCCGTGCCGTGCCTGCTAACATCGCACCAAGATGGGGCGCAACGGGAGTAAGAAAAAAGTTCGAATTGAAACCAAGAAAGGCCGCCGGAAAAGCGATCGGGCGGCACTGCGCCCGCCCGGCGAGCTGGTCATCATCACCGGCATGAGCGGGTCGGGCAAAGCGTCCGTGCTCAAGGCCTTCGAGGACCTGGGCTACTACTGCGTGGACAACCTGCCGGTGGAGTTGATTCCGCGCTTCGCGGAGTTGATCGGGCAGTCTCTCGAGATCAGTCGCACCGCCCTGGTGGTGGACGTTCGCGAAGGCTCGCAACTGGAGTCGCTGCCCGCCATCGTCAACTCGGTCAAGCGCATGCTGCCGACCAAGGTGATTTTCCTCGAAGCCTCGGAGTCCATCCTGCTGCGCCGCTTCAGCGAGACCCGCCGGCCGCATCCGTTGGGCGCCGACACTCCCGTGAAGTCGTCATTGGCCGCCGAGCGCCGGCATCTCCGCTATATCCGGGCCATGGCGGACCTGGTCATCGATACCTCCAGGTTCAATGTCCACGAGCTGCGGGCGTACATCACGCAACGCTTTCACAAGAAGGAGTCGGGCAAGAATATCCTGGTCTCCTGCGTGAGTTTCGGATTCAAGCACGGAGTGCCCGACGACGCCGACCTGCTCTTCGATGTTCGCTTCCTGCCCAACCCGCACTTCGTGCCCGAGTTTCGTCCGCTGACCGGGCGAAACCCGAAAGTCGCCAAATATATCCGCTCCTTTCCCCAGAGCCGGGAATTCATCCAGCGAATTTCAAAGCTGCTGGTGTACCTGCTGCCGCACTACATCCGCGAAGGCAAGAGCTATTTGACGATCTCGTTCGGCTGCACCGGAGGCCAGCACCGCTCAGTCATGATCGCGGAAGACGTGGGCAAGCGCCTGCGCAAGGCGGGATACCGGGTAAAGGTGGTGCATCGCGACAGTCCGGGGTAGGGCGACGTCGGACCTCGGACGTCAGACGTCGGACGTCAGACTTCGGACGTCAGACCTCGGACGTCAGACCTCGGCTCCCCAAGGCCTTTTGGGGAAGATGGCGTTGGATTTTTGCCTTGCTGATTGAATCGTCACTCGATGAGTCCGACGCCTGACGCCCGACGCCCGACGCCCGATTTTGGTTACAATGACATCTTGCGACATATGCTGATTCCATCAGGCGCGGGCCCCGGCGGGCCGCGCAGCGAGAGCCCCGAATGCGGCAACTGACCCGCCTTTTGCGGTATGTTCTGCCCTTCGGGCTGCAGTTGGTGCCGGGTGTGGTGCTGTTGGCCGCAGTCGGGTTTCTGGAAGCGTTCCGGTTGGTACTGGTCAAGCCCATCTTTGACCGCGTCCTGAACCCATCGACGGGCTCGGAAAACATTCAACTCTTCACCATTCCCGGCAGCGGCCATGTGGTCTATCTGCAGCAGTTCGTCCCCGCCCATTTTCATAATGCCTGGACGATCGTGGCCTACGCGCTGGTCGCGTCCACT
>DATGYF010000771.1:0-4345 GCA_035298145.1 Terriglobales bacterium
GTCACTTCAAACGGCATCTTGTCCCGGGCCGAGGTAATTGCCACCGGCGCAGTCTTGATCAGCTCAACCTGGTCATTCCAGGGATTGAGCTTTACGCGTCCGCCCAGCGGCAACGCAGGAATCTGGTCGAGTTTGTTGGGCTCCAGGGCCGGCGCCGAGGCCATCAGTTCCGCCATTCGTTCCACCCCGCCTCTGGGGTCGGTAAGACTGTTACCCAGGTGGGGCGTCAGCAAGGCGGAAAGCGCTGGGCCTCTCTGAGCCAGCTCACGCAGGAATAACCCGGCGGTATCCAGCTTCTGTGCATACGGCGAGTTCTTCAGCAGGTCGATCGCTTTCTTGTCGGCGGCGGCCTCTTCCTCCGGAACGTGCCTGAATCCCAGGTTCTGGTAAGTGGATTCATCGGAAAAGAGCATCCGGTCGTTGAAGGCGTAGCGGCTTCCCAGGTTATGTCCCAGGACAATGTGTGCCAGTTCGTGTGAAAGCACCATCGCCAGGCTGGCCTCGTCGGGGAGCACGTCAATCAGGCCGCGGCTGACGATGATAGTGTTGCCCACGCTGAAAGTCTCCAGCGGCGAAGTCAGCATCACCCGGGTCCGAACTGGGCGGGGCAGATCAATATTGTTCGTGACTTCCATGTTGGTGACCACAGTCATCAGGATCTTGTCCACTTCGCCCTGCGGGGCCAGCAAGCCGGCATTCTGCAGACGCTCGACTACATTGTCTTCCGCCTGCTGCTGCCATTCGCGCTGCGCCTGCAGCGGCGAAGCATCCTGCGCCGTGGGACTCTCGTCTTTTACACTCGAGTCCACCAGCACCTGCGTCAGTTCGTCTTCCCGGCTGTTCTTTTTGAGGTCATAGCCCCAGATTCGGGTCTGGGCCTTGAAGGCCATCTTGTCCTTCGAACCCGAGCTGAAGTCTCCTTCTTCGCTGTAGATGTAGGCCGGCACCCAGTAGCCAGGAATCAGATTCAGCCGCCAGCTGTCCATGTGGAAGAACTGCGCATTGCGGGGACGGGGCGCGTACGTGCCGTTCAGCCGGACGATGTTGTAGTCCTGGTCTTCCACCCAGATGCGCCCCAGAAATCGTCCCTTGCCGGCGCTCTTCTTGGGGGTGACGTCGAACACGATGCAGCGCACGTCGCCTTGAAACTCGCGGTGAACGTACTTGAAATCGTAGTGGGCACGGTCAAAATCGTCGCGGTCGGCGAAAATCATCCAGGAAAACCCAATGGGCTTGTATTCGAACTTGAACAGTTTTGTGACCCCGCCCAGCATACGGTTCTGAAAACTCGAATCGCCAGAAAGATAATCCTGCCGATCGACTGAATCGCTCAGGTCCAGGCGGCCGAAGAAGTAGTGGTCCTGTTTGGGCGAAGGCCCCATCTGCGGATCGAGCTGCAGGTTTTGCAGATACGTTTCTACCAGCGGGGTGCGCGCTTCCAGGAAAGTGATGAGTGCATGTTCGCGTTCAATGGCGCGGTCCACAACCTGGTCCATGGTAGTGGGCGCGGCCGCGGCAGGCATCGGGGCCGGCGGCGCGGGCGTGCTGGTCGTGGGCTGCGGCGTGTTCTGCAATGCAGCTGGGTTTGAGGATGGCTGCGCCGGCGGCATATTGGCCGGGGAGGGCGATGCGGGTGCTGTCGTCTGCTGCGCCATCGTGCTGAACCCGAGCAGCAGGGAAGCGGTGAGCGTCCATTTCCAAGTACGCATGACTAAATCCTCTCTGTCGCGCCTAATACGCCAACTGGAAAACCACATGCACAATCGCCGTCGAATCGATCGCCTGGTCGTAATGCTGGGCAGGCTTGAACCGGATCTTGTTGGCAGCCGAGACCGCGGCCTCGTCCAGGCCATGACCCATTCCCCGCACAACGCGATTCACGTGCAACTGCCCGTTTGCTCCGAAAAGTACTTCCAATAATACTTCACCTTGCAACTTGAGCTGTCTAGCTTCCTCAGTGTAGACCGGATTGGGCTTCGAGATGATTTCCACAGGTGTCGTAGCGGGTCCTGCCTGAGCCTGCTGTGTCCGAATTGGTCCCTGGCTGACCTGCTGGGCTGCGAAGCCGGCGGTCTGCACCGCGGCGCCGCGCCCGTTGCTGCGGCCATCCCCCTGGCCGGCTTGCGCAATCCCGTTGCCGAAACCGGCGCTGGCAATCGTGCCCTTGATACCTTTGCTCCCGCCCGCTCCGTTGCCGCTTCCCCCTCCTGGCGGCAGATCGAACGAACCGGTGCTGGCCGCCACCAGATGCGCGTTGGGCTTGCCTTGTCCTGGAATGCCATTGGGGTCCCCAAAGCCCCCCGTCTGAACCTTCTGGATCGGAGCGTTCACCGTCGGAGTCGCCGAACTGCCAAACTCGCCGGTGTGCACGATCAACGTCGGCCGGGCTCCTCCGGTGACTAGCTTCGCCACCGCAGGCGTGAAGTGGTTGACCTCGATCTTGGGCGCTGTCACCTCCGGTTGCTGGGGCCGCGGGGCACGGACCTCCCGCGGTACCGTCAGCCTGGGAGTCTCAAAAACCGGCGCTTTGGGCAGCAGCTTCACCTTCAACATATGGGCTGGAGGCTTCACCTTCAGCGCCTGGGGTTGCAGGCTCGGCATCGGGATCAGTTCCGTCACATGGTACTGCCGCCGAATATCCAGGCTGTCGGGCCAGATCCATCCAATATTGACCATCAAAATCAACAGAAATATCAGGAAGCCGTAACTGGCCGCCAGCGCACGCTTGTTCAGCTTGCGCTCCGGCAAAAGCCCTAATTGAAAACCTGCAGGCGTAGCCATGCCATGACTCCAGAATTGGGACCCCAGCTTGGGGAGAACGGCGCCGGGTGGAGTTTTTAACTTACGAGAGAAAGGGAGAAGGGTAAACGTGCCCTGCGGGGGTGTCCTTCAGTAACCCTCGTAATGCCCACAATAGGATTCGCTCTAAACTCGCGTATTCAATGGCAGAACTTCAGGCATCCGTCCGTCGTTTTCGTGAAAAACCGTAGAAAATAGGTATCCCCGCCAGAATCACCAGCAGGCCGATGCCCGAATTCGGGAAATTGTCCCGGAAAGTGAAGTAAAGCAGTAGCGCCGCAGCCAGAACAAACAGGCTGGGTACAACAGGATATCCCCAGACCCGGTACGGCCGGACCGCCTTGGGGTCGCGCCAGCGAAACACAAACACGGTGCTCCCGGCGATCATGTAAAACAGCCATTCGGAGAATATCGCCAGCGAAAAGAACTGGCGGAAGCTCCCCCCCAACAGCAGAAGGATGACAGCCAGCGCGGCCTGCACAATAATGGCGACCGAGGGCGTCCGGAAGCGGGGATGCACCTCGGCCAGCGCGGAAAAGAAATAGCGGTCGCGGGCCACGGCGTAAGGCACGCGGGCGCCGCTCATCACCGTTCCATTCATGGCTACCAGCATGGAAAGCGCCATGCCGGCTGAAACCAGTCCCGCTCCGAAGCTCCCGAGCACCACAGCCATGGCATCTGACGCCGGCCTCGGCGAGGCCGCGATGGCCCCCGCGGGCAGCACATACTGCACCGCCGCATTCAGCAGCATGTACAGGACCCCCACCAGCGCCACCCCGAAAATCAAAGCGCGGGGAATGTCGCGCTCGGGGTTGCGGATTTCTCCCGAGACCATATTCAGATCATTCCACCCATCGTAAGCCCACAACGCAGCCACCAAAGCCGCCACGAATCCCGTCATTCCGCCTTTTGCGCCGGTAAAGCTGCCCGCAAAATTCTGCCAGTTCCCTCCGCTATACCCCAGGCCGATCACCACGATGCTGAGGATTATGGCGACTTTCACGAAGGTGAACACCAGTTGAAAGTCCCCCGCTCTCTTGATCCCGATGTAGTTGAGGACAGAAATCAAGGTGGCGGCCGCAACCGCCACCAGCTGCCCGTAGCTGACCGGAAACGGAGTCGAGACAAAGCTATGGGCAAAAAAGCCGAAGACAGGAAAATTTCCCAGCACGCGAACAAAACCAGTGGCCAGGGTGGCAATCGAGGCCGGCTTGGCGATCAGGAACCAGGTCCAGGCATAGAGAAACCCGGCCAGAGGTCCGTACCCGTCGCGGATATAAACGTACTCGCCGCCCGCCTCGGGCTTCATGGCGCCCAGCTCGGCGTAGGTCAGCGCCCCAAAGAAAGAAAGCAATCCCCCCACCAACCAGGCCAGATAAACCAGTTTGGCCGACCCGGCAGCCTGCATCATCTCGGTCGGTACCAGAAAGATTCCGCTGCCGATGATGGTGCCTACCACAATCGCAGTGGCATGGCTCAACCGCAGATCGCGCGCAAGTTCCGTGGGACGGCCCATAACAGGAGGGGAAAGTATATACGGGGGGGA